>NZ_AP031381.1:0-229822 GCF_047159375.1 Enterobacterales bacterium endosymbiont of Anomoneura mori | reverse complement strand
TTAAAATCCTTTTAATTTTAAATATTGAATATTTTTAAATTTATAATTTTATAATTTTAAAATAATTTATATTATAAATTAATTTTTAAATTAAAAGTTTTATAAGATTAACAATATTAAATAATATATTAATATTGATTTTTTTAAAAAAAAATATAAAATATAATATAATTATTTCAAAGGAGCGGTAGTTCAGTTGGTTAGAATACCTGCCTGTCACGCAGGGGGTCACGGGTTCAATTCCCGTCCGTTCCGTATATTAAAAATTTAATAATTAATAATTTTTAAATAAAATTAATAATTTTAAAAATATTTAATAAAAAATATTTTTAATAATTAAAAGGTTTAAATATATTAAATATAAATCAATTTAAAATAGATATATTATATTTAAAACGTGCTTTACAATTAGCGTATTTAGGAAAATTTACATCTATGCCTAATCCATGTGTTGGTTGTGTAATTGTTAAAAATAATAAAATAATAGGAGAAGGAACACATATTATTTTTGGAGGTCCACATGCTGAAATTAATGCTTTAAGAGAAGCAAAAAATAATATAAAAAATTCAACAATTTATATAACTCTTGAACCTTGTACTTATTTTGGAAATACTCCACCATGTGTTAAATCTATAATTTATTCAGGTATAAAACGTGTTGTTATATCTATGAAAGATCCAAATCCTAAAATATCAGGAAAAAGTTTTAAAATTTTAAAAAATGCTGGTATTAAAGTATCTTATATTCCAATAAAATTTAAAACTGAAAATAATATAGGTTTTTCAAAACGTATGTTAAAAAACATACCATATATAAAATTAAAATTTGGTATTTCATTAGATGGTAGAACAGCTTTATTATCTGGTAAAAGTAAATGGATAACTTCAATAAAATCAAGAGAAGATGTTCAAAAATTAAGAATGATATCATCTGCTATAATTAGTACAAGTAATACTATATTATTTGATAATCCATCTTTAAATGTACGTTTTAAACATATAGACAAAATGTATAAAAAATTATATCCATTTAAAAATTTTAAACAACCAATATTAATAATTATTGATAGTAAAAACAGAATAAAACCTAAACATAAAATAATTGTAAAAAATAGAGAAATATTTTTAATACGTTTAAAAAAAGATAATAAAATTTGGCCAAATAATATACATCAAATAATTTTTAAAAAAATAAATCTTAAAAATTTAATGTTATATTTAGGAAAAATTAAATTAAATAATATTTTAATAGAATCAGGTTCTAAATTAGCTGGATCTTTATTTAAATTAAAATTAATTGATGAATTAATTTTATATATATCATCAAAAATTTTAGGAAATAAAAGTTTAGGAATGTTTAATATACCTAATTTAAAAAAAATAGTAAATAAAAATGAATTTTTTTTTAAAAATATTAAAAAAATAGGAAAAGATTTAAAAATAATATTAAAATATAAAAAAAATATTTAATTTTTAAAAATTTAGGAATATATGAAAAAAATAAAAGTTTCATTTGATTCTCCTAATAGTAAAATAGCAATAATAGTATCACGTTTTAATGAATTTATTAATAAATCATTATTAAATGGTTCTATTGATATTTTAAAACGTATCGGTAAAATTTTAGATAATAATATTACTATTATTTGGGTACCAGGTGCATTTGAAATACCTTTAATTACACAAATATTAGCAAATTCTAAAAAATATAATGCAATTATAGCATTAGGAACAATTATTAAAGGTGAAACTCCACATTTTAAATATATTTCAAATTCTACTATTTCAAGTATTAGTAATGTTATATTAAAAACAGAAATTCCAATTATTTTTGGTATTTTGACTACTGATAATATTGAACAAGCTATTAATAGATCTGGTATAAAATTAGGTAATAAAGGTTCGGAAGCTGCTTTAAATGCATTAGAAATGATAAATATTATAAATAATATAAAAAATAATATTTAAATATTAATATAATTTTTTAATTAAGCGGGAAACGGGATTTGAACCCGTGACATTAACCTTGGCAAGGTTACATTCTACCAACTGAATTATTCCCGCTTAAACTTTTATAATTAAAATTATAAATTTAAATTATATTAAAATTTTATATAAATATTAAATTTAATAAAATTTAATATTTTTTTATTAATATATATTTTTTTTAATTTAATTCTTTTAAATGTTTATTTAAATATTTTTTAATTCCTTCAGTAGAAGGTTTAATACTAGATTTCCCTTTAATCCATTGAGCTGGACATACTTCACCATATTTTTCATAAAATTGTAATGCATCAATAGTTCTTATTACTTCATCTATATTTCTACCAATTGGTAGATCATTTACAATTTGTGAACGTATAATTTTATTTTTATCAATTATAAAATTCGCTCTTAATGCAACACCTAATTCTGGATGTTCAATACCATAAGATTTTTGTATTTCTCTTTTAATATCAGCAATCATAATAAATTCTATTTTTCCTATTCCACCCTTATTTATTGGTGTTTTTCTCCAAGCATCATGAACAAATTCTGAATCAAATGATATACCTATTAATTCAACATTTCTTTTTTTAAATTCATTAATACGATTATTAAAAGCTATTATTTCTGAAGGACATACAAAAGTAAAATCCATAGGCCAAAAAAATAAAACAATATATTTATTATTAATATAATCATAAAAATTAAAATTATTTATGATTTTTCCATTTTCTAAAACTGCAGAAGCTAAAAAATTAGGAGCTTTACGAGTAACTAAAACCATTTTTTTTCCTTTTTAAATTATTTTAATTATTAAAATATATTAATTAATTATTATTTTTAAAATATATATTATTTAATAACTTTTATACCTTTATAAAAACCATTAAGAGTTATATTGTGTCTAAAATGTAATTCTTTAGTTTTTTTATCAATAGATAAAAATTTAAATTTTAATTTATCATGAGATCTTCTCATATTTCTTTTTGAACGAGATATTCTATGTTTTGGAACTGCCATTTTTAATTGCCTTATTTTAATATATTTTAATTATTAATTTTATATTATTAATATTTTTATTAAATAAATTTAAATATTTTTTTAAAATATTTTAATTTAAAATTAAAATTATTTATTATTTTTACGTAAAATATTTAAAAAATAATTTAAATCATTATCAATAGAAGATGTTATTTTAAAAATTTTTTTTGTAAAAGGATGTTTAAAAATAATTTTATTAGCATGTAAAAACAGTCTATTTAATTTAAAATTATTAAATTTATTATCTAAATAAGATTTTCCATATAATTTATCAAACAAAATTGGGTGATTAGCATATGAAGTATGTATACGAATTTGATGTGTTCTACCAGTAATTGGTAAAATTTTAATTAAAGTACAAAATTTAAAAATTTCTTTTATTTTAAAAATAGTTTTTGAAAATTTATATTTATTATTATTTAATGTTATTTTTTTATTTTTAATATATGTTTGAATAATTTTTATTTTTTTATTCCATTTACCATGAACTAAAGCTAAATATTCTTTTTTAATATTTTTTAAACGTAATTCATTATTTAAAAAAAGTAAAGATGATCTATTTTTTGCTATTAATAATATACCAGAAGTTTCACGATCTAATCTATGTACAAGTTCTAAAAAATCTTCTTTATTTCTTAATATTCTTAAACTTTCAATAATTCCACATTTAATTCCACTTCCACCATGAACAGAAATTCCTGAAGGTTTTTTAATTATTAATATATGATTATCTTCATATATAATTTTTTTTTCTAAATTTTCTAAATAAAAAAAATTTTTTTTTTTTTGTTGTTTTTTAATACGTATTAAATCACCTAATTTTAATTTATAAAAAAAATTAATACGTTTATTGTTTATTCTTACACTTCCTTTTCTTATAATTTTATAAATATTATTTTTTGATAAATTTTTTAAAATATTTTTTAAATAGTTATCTATTCTTTGTCCTTCTTTATTACTATCAATTTTAATAAAATTTATTTTTTTAATATTTTTCAAAATATTTTAAAATTTATAAAATTTACTTTATAATAACAAAATATTATTATTTTAAATATTTAATAAATTAAATATTTAATATAAAATAATTAATATTTATTTATAATTAATTTTAAATATTTATGAAAACTAATTTATGTAATAAAAAAATAAATAAAAAATTTATTAAAAAAAAAAAAAGTTTAAGATATAATTTTACATTTTATAAATATTTTAATATTTGTAATGTTAAAAAAGTAAAGAATTTTCTTTTTATAAAATTTAAAAAATTAAATATATTAGGAAGAATTTTAATATCTGAAGAAGGTATTAATGCACAAATAAGTATACCAAAAAAAAATTTTTTATATTTTAAAAATTTTTTTTATTATTATAATTCATTATTTAAAAAAATAAATTTAAATAAATGTTTAAATAATAAAAAAAGTTTTTGTTCTTTAAAAATTAAAATTAAAAATTATATTTTAAATCATAAAATTAAAAATATAAAAAATTTTAAAAAAACTGGAATTTATTTAAATGTTTTTCAAGTTAATAATTTTATAAATTGTAAAAATACATTATTTTTAGATATGAGAAATTATTATGAATATGAAATTGGACATTTTAAAAATGCTTTTACATTACCATCTATTACTTTTAGAAATCAATTAAGTAAAATAATTAAAAAAATTAAAAAAAAAATTAAAAATAATATTTTAATGTATTGTACTGGTGGAATTCGTTGTGAAATTTCTACTAAATATATTTTAAAAAATGGTTTTAAAAATGTTTTCCATATAAAAGGAGGTATAATAAATTATGTAAATTTTGCAAATTCTAAAAAATTACCAATTAATTTTATTGGTAAAAATTTTGTTTTTGATAAACGTTTAAAAGAATTTGTTACTAAAGATATAATATCAAATTGTTATACATGTGGTAAAAAAAGTGATAATTACATTAATTGTAAAAATAATATTTGTAATAAATTATTAATTCAATGTTTAAAATGTTATAAAAAATATAAAAAATTTTGTTGTAAAGAATGTTATATTAAATAATAATTTAATTTTTAATAAATAAATTAAAATATTTTATATTTAATTAATTAAATACATTTGGAGTTTAAATGTCTAAAATATGTCAAATAACTGGTAAAAAACCTATGAAAGGTAATAAAAGATCACACGCAATGAATACTACAAAAAGAATTTTTTTACCAAATTTACATAATCATAAAATTTGGAATAAAAAAAAAAAAAAATATTTAAATTTTAAAATTTCAAAAAAAGGTTTAAAAATTTTTTATAAAAAAAATTATAATTTATTATAATTAATTTAATAAAGGATAAATGAAAAAAAAAAATATAGAAAAGATAAAATTAATTTCTTTAAATAAAAATAAACATTTTTATACTACTACAAAAAATAAAAAAAATATTAAAAAAATAATTTTAAAAAAATATAATCCTATAGTTAGAAAACATATTTTATATAAAGAATATAAAATATAGTTTTAAAAAAATATAAAAAATTAAACCCGTATTTTACGGGTTTTTTAAAAATTGTTTTTATTATAAAGTTGTAACATTTATTGCTGATGGTCCTTTTTGACCTTCTTGTATTTCAAATTCTATATTTTGTCCTTCAGCAAGAGTTTTAAAACCACTACCTTGTATAGCTGAAAAATGTACAAAAACATCTTTACTTCCATCTGCAGGAGTAATGAAACCAAATCCTTTTGATTCATTAAACCATTTTACTTGACCTCTCATTTTAGCCATTTTTTTTCCTTTTTTAAAATATATTTAAAAATATTTTTAATATATTTAATTATTTTATAATAAATTATGTTTAAATAATATATTAAATTTTATTAGGTGATGGAGGAATTGAACCACCGACCATCTCCGTGTAAAGGAGACGCTCTACCAACTGAGCTAATCACCTTTTATAATTATATTTTAAATAAAAAAAAAAAAAAAGTCAAATAATTATATTTTAAAAAAATTAAATTATAAATAATTTTTTTATAAAAAAAGATTTTTTTATTATAAAATATTATATTAAAAGATAAAAGTTGTTGAATTTATATTTTTAGTTAAATATTAAATATTTTTAAAAAAAATAAAATAAATTTAATTAATATTAATTTTTAAAATTTATAATATAAAATAATATTATATTTTATAAAAATAAAATTTTAAAAATATTAAATAAATATTAATATAAATATTAAATTATTTTTATAAATTAATTAATATATTTTTTAAAATATTTATTATTAAAAATTTGTATTATATAATATTTAATAAATTAATTTTTTAAAATATAAATTAGGTGAGATAGCCAAGTGGCTGAAGGCGCTCCTCTGCTAAGGGAGTATACTTTAAAACAGTATCCGGGGTTCAAATCCCCGTCTCACCGTATACATCTGTAGCTTAGTTGGATAGAGCACTCGGCTACGAACTGAGAGGTCAAAGGTTCAAATCCTTTCAGATGTAATTTATTTAAAATATTAATTTTTTAAAAAATATAAAATTTTAGTTAAAAATATTTTTAAATATTTTATTTATAAAAATAATGAAAAATTTTTTTAATTTTAATATAGATAAAACTGCTATTAATCAAATAAAATATATAACAACAAAAAAAAAAAAAAAATTAAGAATTTTTATTAAAGGTGGTGGATGTGGTGGTTTAAAATATGGGTTTATTTTAGTTAAAAATAAAAAATATAATGATACATGTATTATTAAAGATAATATTATAATAGTTATTGATCCAATAAGTTTACAATATTTATCTGGAAGTTATTTATTTTATATTTCTAATTTAGAAGAATCAAAGTTTATTATTAAAAATTCTAATATTAAAAAAACATGTAGTTGTGGTTCTTCTTTTAAACTTAGGATTGATGAAAATTTTTAAATATTTTATATAATTTAAAATTTATAATAATTATTTAATTTTAATTTTAAAAAAAATAAATTTATTAATAACATTCATTAAATTTAATAAAATAGTTTTTTTAAATCCTAAAATTTTAATTTGGTGTATTATATATAATGTAATATATAAAAAACGTGCAATTTTTCCTTTTATAATTATTTTTTTATTTATTTTGTTAATTATTATATACCCTATTGTATTATATTTAGATAAAGATATTAAAACACCTTTATCAATATATTTAAATGATTTTAAAGAATTTTTATTTAAAATAGCTAAAATATTTTTATAACAAATACTTGACATTTGATGTGCAGATTGTGCTCTTGCTGGTACAAAATTATTATTATTTAATTTTAAAGATGAACAGTCACCAATAGCAAAAATATTTTCATCTAATGTAGTTTGTAAAGTAGATTTAATTATTAATTGATTAATTTTATTAGTTTCAAGACCTTTTATTTTTTTAATAAAATTATGTACTTTAATACCTGCTGACCAAATAATTAAATTAGCATTTATAAATATATTTGTTTTAGTAATAATTCCATATTTATAAACTTTTATAACAATAGTTTTATTAAGTATATTAATTCCTAATTTTTTTAATTTATTATGTATATTTAATGAAATTTTAATTGGTAATGCTGATAAAATTCTATTACTTGCTTCAATTATAAAAATATTTATTTTTTTATTTTTTAAATTATTATAATTATATTTTTTTAATTCTTTTATTGTATTTAAAATTTCAGTAGATAATTCAATTCCTGTTGCCCCACCTCCAATAATAACTATATTAATAATTTTATTTTTATTTTCATATAAATTTAGTAAAATATTAAATATTTTTTTATGAAGTAAAAGTGCTTGGTTAATATTATCTAAAAAAAAACAATTTTTTTTAACTCCCAAAATATTAAAATCATTAGATATACTACCTAATGCAATAACAAGAATATCATAACTTATTTTTTTATAATTTTTTAAATTATTATTACATTTATATGTTATTATTTTTTTATATTTATTAATATTTATTATATTTCCTAATATAAAACTATAATTATTATTATATGCATGATCTAAATAATTTACAGAATTTATATTAGCATCTAAATAACCTGTAGCAATTTCATGTAAAATAGGTTTCCATATATGATGTGGATTTTTATCTATAAGTGTAATATTTATTTTTTTCCCTATTTTATTACCTAAATTTTTTGCTAATTCTAAACCACTAACTCCACCACCAATTATTATTATTTTTTTTTTATTCAACTTTTTTCCTTTTTAATATTTTTTATGTATTTTGTATTTTTTAAAAATAATAATTATTTAATATTAATATTTTAAAATTTTTAAAATTATAATAAATTATATATAAATAAAAAAATATGAAATATACTTTTCAACCATCAATTTTAAAAAGAAATAGAAAATATGGATTTCGTATAAAAATGTCAAAAAAAACTGGTAGAAAAATTTTATCAAGAAGACGCAATAAAGGTAGAAAAAAATTAATTTCTTATAAATAAATTTTAAAATGAAAATTTTTTCTTTAAATAATTTAATAATAAAAAATATTTTAAAAATAAATTTTAAAAATTCTAAATTATATAATAATAAATATTTTAATATTTTTAAAATTATTAATAATTTAGAATATGCAAGATTATGTTTAATTATTAAAAAAAAAAATATTAAATTATCAAATGATAGAAATCGTTTAAAACGTATTTTTAAATATAGTTTTTGTTATAATCAATTTTTATTACCATTATATGATTTTATATTTTTTTTAAAAAAACCTATAAATAATTTAAATAATTATAAAATTTTTAAAAAAATAGAAAAAATTTGGAAATTTAAAAATTATTAAATATAATATTAAAATTATAAATATTAAATTTTATAAAAATATTTTTTTATTATATAATAATTTTATTTTAAAATAATTAAAAATAATTTTGAATATTAAAAATAAATTACTTATATTAATATTGTTTTTATTTGTAATAACTTTAGGAATATTTAAAAAAAAAGAAAATATAAAAAATTGTTTAAATATTAATCAAAATGAAAATATTATTAATTATAATTATGATAATATAATAAATAATAGAAATAAAAGTTATAAAAAAATAATAATTAAAACTGATTTATTAAATTTAACAATTAATACAAATGGCGGAATTATAGAAGAAGCTAAATTATTAAAATATAAAGAAAAAATAAATTCTTGTGAATATTTAAAATTACTTAAAACAAATAATTCTTTTATATATCAAATTAAAAATAATATAATTAAAAAAAATTTTTTATTTAAAAATAAAAATAAAATAATTAATCCAAATTTTAAAATTGAAAAAGATAATTATATATTAAAAAATAATGAAAATTTTATTTCTATTCCAATGTATTATAAAGATAATAATGGAAATATTATAATTAAAACTTTTATATTAAAAAGAAATAGTTATGAAATTAAAATTTTAAATACTTTTATAAATAATAGTAAATTTCCAATAAAATTAAATGATTTTGGACAAATTAAACAAACAATAAATTTATCTAATGATAATATTTTAATTAATAATAATTCAAAAGAAATTGCATTTTCAACTGATAAAGAAAAAATTAAAAAAATATCTTTTAAAAATGATATAAAATATAATGTAGATACAAAAACTGGTTGGATAGCAATGTTACAAAAATATTTCATTACATCATTAATACCTAATAATAAAAAAAATATTTTAAATTTTAAAAAAATAAATAATAATTTAAATATTATTAGTTATCAATCTAATTCAAATATTATAAAACCGTATAATATTAAAAATTTTAAAACATCTTTATGGATTGGTCCTAAATTACAAGATGAATTTATAAAAATATCCCCATATTTAAATTTAACTATAAATTATGGTTTTTTTGGATTTTTATCACATCCTATATTTAAAATATTAAAATTTATAAATAAAATTATAGGAAATTGGGGTTTTTCAATAATATTAATAACATTATTATTACGTTTAATTATTTATCCAATTACAAATTTTCAATATATTTACGCTAATAAAATAAATTTATTAAATCCTAAAATTAAAAAAATAAAAGAAATTTATAAAAATAATAAACTATTAATGAATAAAGAAATATTTAAATTATATAAAAATGAAAAAATTAATCCTTTATTAGGATTATTATCAGTAATAATACAAATACCAATATTTTTATCATTATATAATATTTTAATAGAATCTATAGAATTAAGACATTCAAAATTTATTTTTTGGATTAATGATCTTTCTTCAAAAGATCCTTATTTTATTTTACCAATTATATTATCTATTACAATATATTATATTCAAAAAATATCATATAAATCTAAAAAAAATACATTTCAAGAAAAAATTATAAATTTTTTACCATTATTATTTAGTATATTTTTTTATTATTTTCCTTCTGGAATAATAATTTATTATATAATAAATAATATTTTTATTATTTTTCAACAAAAAAAAATTTATAAAAAATTTTTTAAAAAATATAAATAAAATAATTAAATTAATATTTTTGAAATATGGATTTTAAAAATACAATTGTAGCTCAAGCAACTCCAATTGGAAGAGGTGGTATTGGAGTTGTACGTATTTCAGGAACAAATACAAAAAAAGTAGCTCTTACAATATTAAAAAAAATTCCAAAACCACGTTATGCTGAGTATATTTTTTTTTATGATTTTAATAATAATATTTTAGATAAAGGAATTGCTTTATGGTTTCCAAAACCTAATTCTTTTACTGGAGAAGATGTTTTAGAATTACATGGACATGGTGGTCCTATTGTTATAAATTTATTAATTAAAAATATTTTAAAAATTAAAAATATACGTATTGCTAAACCAGGAGAATTTTTAAAACGTGCATTTTTAAATAATAAAATTAATTTAATTCAAGCAGAATCAATTTTTGATTTAATAAATGCTAATTCAATATTAGCAGCAAAAATGGCTATAGCTTCTTTTAAAGGAAGTTTTTCTTCTAAAATAATTAAAATAACTAAATTAGTTGATAATTTAAGAATAAATTTAGAAGCTCAAATTAACTTTTCAGAAGATGATATTAAAAAAATAACAAAAAATGAAATTATAAAAAAATTAGATTATATTTTATTAAATATTAATAATATTTTAGATGAAACAAAAAAAAGTTATATTATTAAAGAAGGTATTAAAATAGTTATAGCAGGTAGTCCAAATGTAGGAAAGTCGAGTTTAATAAATGTATTATCTGGAAAAAATATTTCAATTGTTTCTAAAATATTTGGAACTACAAGAGATATATTAAGTAAAAATATTTATATTGAAAATATTAAAATTAATATTATTGATACTGCTGGATTACGTAAAACTAAAAATATAATAGAAAATATTGGAATTAATAAAACAATAAGTGAAATTAAAAAAACTAATTATCTATTATTATTAATAGATACTAAAAGAAAAAAAAATTTTTTAAATTTAAAATATAATTTTATTAAACATTTTTCTAATAATTTATCAATTATAATATTAAGAAATAAAATAGATTTAACTAAAGAAAAACCAGGAATTTTTACGATTAAAAATTATACTTTAATTTGTTTATCTATCATAAAATTAAATGGTATTAATTTATTAAAAAAATATTTAAAAAAAAAAATAGGTTTAAATAATTTTACAGAAGGATTATATTTATCACATTTAAGACATTTAGAATTATTAAAAAAAATAAAATGTTATTTAATAAAATCAAAAAAAATAATTAAAAATGTTTTTTATGAAGAATTATTAGCAGAAAATTTATTATTAATTATTAAAGAATTAAATAAAATTATTGGTAAAGAAAATTCAGAAAATATAATAAATAAAATATTTTCTAAATTTTGTATTGGTAAATAATTTTAAAATTTTAAATAAATTATATTTAAATATTATAAAATATTTTTTGTAAATTTATAATTTTTTAATATTAATTTAAATATTCAAAAAATTATTTTAAATATTTTAAAAAAAATTAAATTTATTATTTATAAAAATAAAAAAAATATTTTTTTTAAGGATGATATTATCAAAAATAAAAAAATAAATTTTAAAAAATCAATTAATCGTATTAAAAATGCTATAAAATCATTAAAAAATAAAGAAGGTGTAATTGTATTAGATGATAAAAATCGTGAAAATGAAGGTGATATTATTTTTGCAGCAGAAAATATGACAGTTAAACAAATGGCATTAACTATTAGATATTGTAGTGGTATTGTTTGTCTTTGTATTACTGAAAAACTTAGAAAAAAATTATTATTACCTATGATGGTTATAAATAATTCAAGTAAATTTCAAACACCATTTACAATTAGTATAGAAGCTTCAAAAGGAGTAACTACTGGTGTATCTGCTAAAGATAGAATTAAAACTATACAAACAGTTGTATCAAATAATGTTAAACCTAAAGATCTTAATAAACCTGGTCATATATTCCCTTTATGTGCACAACCAGGAGGAATATTAATACGTAGAGGACACACTGAAGCAACAATTGAGTTATTAAAAATTTCAGGTTTAAAAGAAATAGGTGTGCTTTGTGAATTAACAAATGATGATGGAAGTATGTCAAAAAAAAAAGATATTATTAATTTTGCTAATAAAAATAATATGGTGTTAATAACAATAAATGATATTATAAAATATTTACATTTTAAAAAAAATAATTTTAAATAATAAATTTATTATAAATTAAGTAAATATGTCATTAATAAAATTAATTTATTATCCTAATAAAATATTAAAAAAAAAATCAAATTCAATTAATAAAATTGATTATAAAATAAAAAATATAATACATAATATGTTTAAAATTATGTATAAAAAAAATGGTATTGGCTTAGCAGCGCCACAAATTGGAATAAATAAAAGATTTTTTATAGTACATAATTTTAAAAATATTAATAAAAAATTAATTTTTATAAATCCAAAAATTTTAAAAAAAAAAGGTAAAATTTATTTTAAAGAAGGATGTTTATCTATTCCAAAAAAATTTTTTGTTATAAAACGTTATTCATATGTTAAAATTTTAGCAATGAATATTAAAGGAAATTATTTTGAATTTGAAACAAATGATATTTTGTCGATATGCATTCAACATGAAATTGATCATTTAAATGGTAAATTAATTATTGATTATTCATAAAATATAAATATTTTTAAAAAATTTTAATAATTATTAATTATTTAAAAATTTGATATATTAGGTGTTCTAGGGAAAGGAATAACATCACGAATATTTTTAATTCCTGTTATATAATTTAATATTCTTTCAAATCCTAAACCAAATCCTGAATGTGGAACAGTTCCGTATTTACGTAAATCTCTATACCACCAATATTTTTTTTTAATTAATTTCATTTCATTTATTCTTTTATCTAATATATTTAATCTTTCTTCACGTTGAGAACCACCAATTATTTCTCCAATACCTGGAAATAAAATATCCATATTTGATACAGTTTTGTAATCATTATTTATTCTCATATAAAAAGCTTTTATGTTTTTAGGATAATTTTTTATAACAATTGGTTTTTTAAAATATTTTTCACATAAAAATTGTTCATGTTCTGTGGAAATATCTTGACCCCATTTAATAGGATTTTTAAATTTAATATTATATTTTAATAAAATTTTTATTATTTCATTATATTCAAATTGTTCAAATTTAGAAAATATAAATTTAATTAATAAATTAATATTTTTAATATTATTTTTTTTATTTAAATAATATAAATCATTAATTCTTTTATTTATAATTATTTTAAAAATATATTTTAATAATTTTTCTGAAAGATTTATTATATCTTGTAATGAAGCAAATGCAATTTCAGGTTCAATCATCCAAAATTCTGATAAATGTTTATTTGTATTTGAATTTTCAGCTCTAAAAATTGGTCCAAATGTATAAATTTTTGAAAGTGAACTTGCATATGCTTCCCCAGTTAATTGTCCAGAAACTGTTAAAAACGATTTTTTTCCAAAAAAATCTTTTTTAAATTCAACATTTCCTAAATTATTATATGGAATTTTTTTAAAATTAAATGTTGTAATTTTAAACATTTTACTATAACCTTCAGTATCAATAAATGTAATTAATGGTGTAGAAATCCAAAAAAACCCATTTTTATTAAAAAACTTATGTATTGCATAAGCAAGTGTGTGTCTAATTCTAGAGATTGCACTTATTAAATTTGTTCTAGGTCTTAAATGAGCAATTTCTCTTAAATATTCTTTACTATGATATTTTGGAGTTATTGGATATAAATTAGGATTTTTAATCCATCCAATAACTTTAACATTAGTAGCTTTTAATTCATAATTTTGTTTATTTCCTAAAGAAAAAACTAATAAACCAGTAATATTAACTGAACAACCAGTTGTTAAATTTAAAAGTTTTTTATAATTTTTTAAATTATTTTTTATAATTACTTGAAATGTTTTAAAACATGTACCATCATATATTGAAATAAATGAAATGCCAAATTTTGTAATTCTTTTAGTTTGTACCCAACCATTTATTGATATTTTTTTATTAACTTTAATATAACCTTTTAATATAAAATCAATAGATATTTTCATTTTTTTGTTATTTAATTATTTTTTTATTAATATTTTAAAATAAAATAAATATAAATTATTATTAAATTAATATAATATTATTAATTATATTTTAAAATAATTATTTTTTAAAAAATAATTAATAATTATTAAATTTGATAATATACAATATTTTAATAATGAAATATTTTCAGATCTAAAATTTAAATTTATATTTATATTTATTTTTACATTTTTAAATATTTTTTTTTTAAAAATGTTTTTAATTTTTTTCCTTCTATTATTAAAAAATAATTTAATTATTAAATTAAAAATATTAATATTAATTATAAAAAAAATTTTTTTATATGGTTTTAAAATTATTAAAATAGATTTTATTTTAGGTTTTGGAATAAATGAATTTTTAGATATTTTAAATATTGGTTTTATATTAAAATAATATTTTATAATAATATTTAAACGACCATTTGTTTTTTTTTTAGAAGTTGATAATATCTTTTCAAAAAATTCTTTTTGTAATATAATATATATTTTTTTTATATAATATATATATTTAATAATATAAAAAATTAAATTAGTTGATATATTATAAGGAATATTACCAAATAATTTTATTAATTTTTTTTCTTTTTTTACTATTTTAATTAAATTAATTTTTAAAATATTTTTTTTATATATTAAAATTTTTTTTTTTTTAAATTGTAAATATTTTTTTAAAAATTTTATTAAATTTAAATCAATTTCAACTAAATTAATTTTTTTTAAATGTAAAATTATTAATTTTGTAATTATACCAAAACCAGAACCAATTTCCAATAATATATCATTTTTTTTTAATTTAATAATTTTAATAATTTTTTTTATTATATATAAATTATTTAAAAAATTTTGACCTAATTCTTTTTTAGGAATAAATTTTTTATAATTATTTTTAAACATTTTAAATTTTTTAAAAATTATAATTAATAAATTTTTTAATTAATATAATTTTTTTTTAAAAATAAAAATATTAATTTTATTTATTTTAAATATTTTTCATATTATAAATTTCTTTTAAATTTTTTTTAATTTTTTTAATTATTTCTTTTTTTTCTTTTGAATTTTTATTTTTTAATTCATTACTAAAAATAAAATTTTTTAAATTAATTTTTTTTAAAATTAATTTAGTAATAAAAGTATTTACTTTTTTAATATTTATATTTTTTGTTTTATATTTTAATAATATTTTTTTAGATATAAAATCTTCAATTGAATTAATTTTATGATCTATATAAATTTTATTATTTTCAATATTACGAGTAAATCCTCGTATATGATAATCTATTGATAAAACATCTGATTTGAATTTATTAATAATATAATTTATAATTTTTAATGGTGATATTACACCACATGTTGAAATTTCTAAATCTATACGAAAAATATTTGTTTTTTTTTTAAATATATTTTCTGGATAAGTATGAATACATATATGACTTTTATCAAGATGCATTAAATAATCATTAATTAAAAATTTTTTTTTATTTTTATAATTTTCATTTTCTTTAAAAAGAATTACAGAACTAGCACCTTGAGGTATATAATTTTGATGTGCTATATTTAATATACTTGCCCCAATTGAAAAACAAATTTTTTTTAAAATTTTTGTTAATCTTTCAGAATTGTATTTTTTATTTATATATTTAATATATTTATTATAATTTTTTTTTTCATTAATATAAAAAACATCATAAATGCAAAAAATTAGAATTTTATTTAAATTATTAAAACCATATAATTTAATTTTTTCCATTTTTTTTTTCCTCCTTATATTTTTAAGTTATTATTAATTATATTATTCATATATTGAGGTAACGCAAAACTATTTAAATGAATTTTATAATTATAATAAAAACAATTTAATTTTTTTTCCATTAAAATTTTTTTAAGTTTTAATGAAGAAAATTTTCTATTTAAAATATTTTGTGTTGACCATGAAAAATTCATTACACCACCATAATAAGTTGGTATCGAAGCTTGATAAAAATATACATCTTTAAAATATTTTTTAAGATTATTAAAACTGTTAATTATTTCTTCTTTTTGAAATAAAAAAATTCCATTTTGAGATACAAATATACCATTTTTATTTAAAATATTTGCACAATTTTTATAAAAAATAGGATCAAATAAATTTTTTCCAGGACCAACAGGATCTGTACAGTCTGATATAATTACATCAAATTTTTCTTTAGTTTTATTAACAAATTTATTACCATCTTCTATTATTAATTTTAATCTTTTATCATTATAAGAACCTGCACTATGATTAGGTAAATATTTTTTACAATATTTTATTAATTCTTTATCAATTTCAACCATATAAATTTGTTCAATATTTTTATGTTTAACAACTTCACGTAATACTCCTCCATCACTACCTCCTATAATTAAAATTTTTTTTGCTTTATAATTTGTTACTAAAGGTATATGTGTAATCATTTCATGATAAATAAATTCATCTTTTTCAGTTGTTTGTACAATATTATCTAAAATCATAACACGTCCTAAAAAAGAATTATAAAAAATTAATAAATTTTGATATTTTGTTTTTTTTTTAAATATAATTTTATCTATTGTAAAAAATTGTCCTACATTACTATGTAAGAATTCATACCAAAAAATTTTTTTTTTCATTTTTTTTCCTTATTAATTAAAAATTATAAATTTAAAATTTTTAAAATATAAATTATTATAAAATAATAAAAAATATTTTAAAAATTATTAAATAAAAATAATTAAATAAAAATTTAAATTAAATAAATTAATATTATAAAAATTTAATTTATATTTAAAAAAAATTTTTTAATATTTATTATAATAAAATTTAAATAAATTTTAAAATATTAAATTTTTAAATTAGTTAGATAGTAAAATTTTACTATCTAACCACTCCATAAAAAAATTTATAAAATAATTTTTATTTAATTTTTTAAAAATATTAACATTTTAAATTTTTATACGATTCATTAAATTATAAATTTGTTTTGAATTTAATGTTTCATATTTAATTAAAGCATTTTTCATAGAATATAAA
Source organism: Enterobacterales bacterium endosymbiont of Anomoneura mori (assembly GCF_047159375.1). NCBI lineage: Bacteria > Pseudomonadati > Pseudomonadota > Gammaproteobacteria > Enterobacterales > Enterobacterales bacterium endosymbiont of Anomoneura mori. The sequence goes on along the minus strand of NZ_AP031381.1, from coordinate 212,132 downwards.
ATATCTATATTTTTTTTTAATAAATTTTGAGCTCTAATATAATTATTTTCTATTATTAATTTTATTTCTTGATCAATCATATATAATGTTGCATCTGATATACATTTTTTTTTTATTTTATTATTTTTTATTGATAATTCATTATAATTTTCATTATCATAATTTAATGGACCTAATTTATTAGAAAATCCCCATTTAGTAATCATATTATGAGCAATTGAAGTAGCTACTTTAATATCATTATATGATCCAGTTGATATATTTTGTTTTCCATATATTAATTCTTCAGCAATACGACCGCCATATAATGTAGAAATTTTACTTTCTAATTTTATATAACTTTCATTCATTATATCAGTTTTAGGAAGAAAAAATGTAATTCCTAAAGCACATCCTCTTGGAATAATACTTACTTTATGAACAGGATCATGTTCAGGTACTAAATAACCTATAATAGTATGTCCAGATTCATGATAAGCTATTAATTCTTTTTGTTTTTCTGTCATAACTAAAGAATTTCTTTCTATTCCTAATAAAATTTTATCTTTTGCTTTTTCAAATTCTAACATTGTTACTATATTTTTTTTAGCACGAGCAGTTAATAAAGCAGCCTCATTTATTAAATTAGATAAATCAGCACCTGAAAATCCTGGTGTTCCTCTTGCAATTAAAGATAAATCAACATCTTTAGAAATAGGTATATTAGATATATGTACTCTTAAAATATCTTCACGTCCTTTAATATCAGGAAGTCCTACAAAAATTTTTCTATCAAAACGCCCTGGTCTTAATAAAGCAGGATCTAAAACATCTGGTCTATTTGTAGCAGCTATAATAATAACTCCTTTAAAACTTTCAAAACCATCCATTTCTACTAATATTTGATTTAAAGTTTGTTCTCTTTCATCATTGTTAATTCCTATATTAGGTCCTCTTTTTTTACCAATAGCATCAATTTCATCAATAAATATTATACATGGAGAATAATTTTTAGCTTGAATAAACATGCTTCTAACACGAGATGCACCTACACCTACAAATAATTCTACAAAATCAGATCCAGAAACTGAAAAAAATGGCACATTTGCTTCACCAGCAATTGCTTTAGCTAATAAAGTCTTACCGGTTCCTGTAGGACCAATCATTAATATACCTTTAGGTATTTTAATTCCTAATTTTTTAAAATAATTAGGATTTTTTAAAAAATCAACTATTTCTTTAATTTCTTCTTTTGCTTCTTCACAACCAGCAACATCTTTAAAATTTATTTTTATTTTATTTGGTTTTAATAATTTTGCTTTATTTTTAATAAATGAAATTATATTTTTTCCACCTTGAGTTTGTTTAATAAAAAATAACCAAACTATAAATATAAATATTAATGGTAACCAAGATATAATAAATGTTGTTAAAGTAGTATTATTTTTATCAACACTTAAAATTTTAACATTTTTTAATAATAAAGTATCTAAAAGTTTATTATCATTAATTGGGATATAAGTAATATATTTATCATTATTTTTTTTAATAACATCAATTTCTTTATCAATAATTTTTACTTCACTTATTTTATTTTGTGTTAAATCAGAAATAAATTTTGAATATTCAACAGAATCATTAGATATTTGTGGTAAAAAATTTTGAAAAAAAAAAATTATTATAAAAATAAAACTTAAATAAAAAAATATTTTTTTAAATATATTTTTCATTTTTTATTCCTTTATATTAAATTTTATAAAAAATTAAAAATTATAATTAATAGCAATTATATATACTTCTTTAGAAGTAGTACGAGATGAATATGGTTTAATTATTTTGATTTTTTTAAACATTGGATTAATATATTTAATAAATTTTTTAAAACCATTTCCTTGAAATATTTTTATAATACATGTACCTTTTTTTTTTAATATACTATTACAAATTTTTATAACTTTTTTAGCTAATTCAATTGATTTTGGTATATCAATTGAAGCAATTCCACTTATTTTAGGTGAAAGATCTGATATTACAACTTGAACATTGTTAAAACCAATATAATTAGTTATTTTTTTAATAAAATTCATATTTAAAATATTTTCTTTAAAAAAATTAATACCATTAATTGGATTAATTTTTTTTATATCATATGAATAAACAATACCTTTTGTACCAACCATTTTTTTTGCATATTTTGACCAACTTCCAGGTGCTGCTCCTAAATCAACAACAATCATATTATATTTAAATATTTTATAACATTTTTGTATTTCTTCAAGTTTAAACCATGCACGTGATATTAATTTTTTTTTTTAGATAAAATGTAATATTTATCTTTTAATTTTTTTTTTAACCAAGTTTTTTTTTTCATTTATTTAATTTAAATATTTTTTATTTTTAATATTTTAAAAAAAATTATAATAATTAATTTAATAAAAATATATAACAATTAAATTAATAAATAACTATTAATATAATAAAAATGAAAAAAAAATATATATATAAAAAAAATTTTATTTTTAATATTATTAAAAAAGATTTAATATGTAAAAAATATAAAACAATAACTACAAGATTTCCACCAGAACCAAATGGTTTTTTACATATTGGTCATGCTAAATCTATTTTTTTAAATTTAAATATAGCAAAAAAATATAATGGAAAATGTAATTTACGTTTTGATGATACTAATCCAAATTCTGAAAATTTAAAATATATTAAATTTATTATAAAAGATATAAAATGGTTAGGATTTAAAATTATTAATAATATTTATTATACTTCTGATTATTTTAATATAATTTATAAATATGCAAAAGAATTAATTAAAAAAAATTTAGCATATGTTGATGAATTATCAAAAAATAAAATTCATAAATATAGAGGTACTTTAACTAAACCAGGTAAAATAAGTCCATTTAGAAATAGGAGTATTAAAGAAAATTTATATATGTTTAAAAAAATGAAATATGGATATTTCCCAGAAGGTGCTGCTTGTTTACGTGCAAAAATTAATATGTCTTCATTTAATATTGTTATGAGAGATCCAATATTATATAGAATTAAATATATTAAACATTTTAAAACTAATAAAACATGGTGTATTTATCCAACTTATGATTTTTCTCATTGTATTTCTGATTCATTAGAAAAAATTACTCATTCTTTATGTACATTAGAATTTTTAGATAATCGTATTTTATATAATTGGATACTAGATAATATTACAAAAAAATTTAATCCTTGTCAATATGAATTTTCTAGATTAAATTTAACTTACTATATATTATCTAAAAGAAAATTAAAATTTTTAGTTAAAAATAAATTTGTTAATAATTGGGACGATCCAAGAATGCCAACATTATCTGGTTTAAAATGTAAAGGTTATAGTTCAAATTCTATTTATAATTTTTGCAAAAATATTGGTATAACTAATCAAGAAAGTTTAATTAATATTGAAACATTAGAACATTATGTTAGAAATGATTTAAATAAAAAATCATTACATTATATGGGAGTAATTGATCCATTAATAATTATTATTAAAAATATGGGTAAACATATAGAAATGATTTTAATGTTAAAAAATCCTAAAAATATTAAAGAAGGTTATCGTATTGTTCCATTTAGTAAAAAAATTTATATTGATAAATCTGATTATAAAGAAAAATTTGATAAAAATTATAAACGTTTAATTTTAGGTAGAAAAATAAGATTAAGAAATTCATATGTAATTAAAGCAAAAAAAATTATTAAAAATATATGTGGAAATATTAAAAAAATTTATTGTATTTATTATTATAATACTTTAAATAAAAAAATAAAAATTAATAATAAATCAATTAATGTAATTCATTGGGTTTCTAAAAAACATTCAATACCTGTAACTATTAATTTATATAATCATTTATTTAAAGTTCCTAATCCTGGAAAATATAAAAATATTATTTCAATAATTAATCCTAATTCTTTAATTATTAAAAATAGTTATGTAGAACCAAATTTATATTATTTAAAAAATTATAATTCATTTCAACTTGAACGTATAGGTTATTTTTGTTTAGTTAAAACTAAATATAAAAATAATTTAATTTTTAATAGAATTATTAAATTAAAAAAATATTAAAAAATTTTTTTTAACTTAAAAATATTTAATATTATAATTAAATTTATTATATTTTAAATTAATAAAAAAAATTAATATTTATATAATTAATATTATTTTAAAAAATGAGGTATATTATTAATAAAAGACAAATAATATTTGATACTGAAACAACAGGTTTAAATAAATTTGGATTATATTATATAGGACATCGTATTATTGAAATTGGAGCAATAGAATTAATAAATAGAAAATTTACAGGGAAAATTTTTCATTCTTACTTAAATCCAAATAGACCAATTGATCCTGAAGCTTTAGCTATACATGGAATAAGTAATAAATTTTTAAATGATAAAAAAAAATTTAAAGATATTTATAAAGAATTTTTAAAATTAATTTATGGAGCCGATTTAATTGCTCATAATGCAATGTTTGATGTTAATTTTATAAATTATGAATTTTCATTACTTAATAAAAATATACCAAAAATAGAAACAATTTGTAATGTAATTGATACTTTATCAATGGCAAGAAAAATTTTTCCTGGAAAAAACAATAATTTAAACTCTTTATGCGAAAGATATGAAATAGATTTAAGTAAACGTGTTTTTCATAGTGCTTTAACTGATGCAAAATTATTATCAAAAATTTATTTATTAATGACAGGAGGACAAAAAAAAATTAAAATAAATGATAAAAAATATAAAAATAATAAAATATTAAAAAAAACTAAAATAATATATGCTAATAAAAAAGAAATTTTAGAAAATATAAATTTTTTAAATTATATTAAAAAAAATTTTTAAATATTTAAAAATAAATATTTAAAAATTTATTTATTTATTTATAAATAAAAAAAATTTAAAATATTTTAATTTTTATTTATAATAATATGATAATATTTATTAAAAAAATTAAAAAATTGTTATATTATTTATATATATAAAACAAATAAATTTATATTTATAAAAATTTTTTTAAAAAATATATTTATTTTAATATTTTTAAATTAATTTAATTTTAATAATTAATTTATTAATTTAAAAATATAAATTTATTTTATTAATAATTTTAAAAATTTTAAAATTATTAATAAAATAAATTTATTATGTTATTTAAACGATATAAAAAATTTTTTTTTTTAATTAAATATATAATATTATTAATATCAGGTGTATTTATTTTACCTGTTATAACAATACGTAAAGGCATACATATATCATACATATTTAAATAAAATTCATTTTTAATTTTTTTTATTATATTTTTAATATTATTATATGACCAAAAATTAATTTTTTTAATTTTATTATAAATTATTATAAATAATTTTAAATTATTTTTTTTTTTTATAATTTTTTCAATTATTTTATAATTTAATATAATATTATTATTATAAATATAATTACATGAATCAACTATTTCATTTAAATTATTAGAATGTTTTATAAATAATTTAATTATTTTTTTTAAATTTTTTTTATTATTAATATTTATATTTTTTTTTTTAAAATATGGTAAAATTTTAAATTTTATTTTTTTAATATCTATATTATTTATATAATATCTATTAATCCAATTTAATTTTTTAATATCAAAAATACTTGAAGATTTAATAAAGTTTTTTATATTAAAATATTTTATCATATCTTTTAATGTAAATATTTCTTTATTTTTATATGACCAACCAAGTTTAAAAATATAATTAATTAAAGCTTCTGATAAATAACCATTTTTTTTATATTCATTTATACTATTAATATTATATCTTTTAGATAATTTTTTACCATCATTTCCTAAAATTAAAGATACATGAAAATATTTAGGAATTTTAGCACCTAATTGTTTTAATATATTTATTTGTCTTGGAGTATTATTAATATGTTCTACACCTCTAATTATATGAGTAATATTCATATCTAAATCATCTATAATAGAACAAAAATTATATGTAGGAATATTATTTTCTCTACAAATTATTAAATCATCTAATTCTTTATTATTAACTTTAATTAAACCTCTTATTTCATCATTAAAAAAAACATTACCTTTTTCTGGATTACAAAAACGTACTACATATTTTTTATTTTTTATATTTTTAATATTTTTATATAAACAAAATTTATCATAACGAGGTTTTATATTATTAATAATTTGATAATTTCTTAATTTTTTTAAACGTTCTTTAGAACAATAACATTTATATGCACTACCTTGTTTTAACATTTTATATATAACTTTTTTATACCTATATAAATTGTTAGATTGAAAAAAAGGACCTTTATCCCAATTAATTTTTAACCATTTTAATCCTTCTAAAATAGAATTAATTGATTTAATATTTGAACGTTTAATATCAGTATCTTCTATTCTTAATATAAATTTACCTTTATTACAACGACTTAATAACCATGAATATAATGCTGTACGTGCTCCACCAATATGTAATAATCCTGTAGGACTTGGTGCAAATCTTGTTATAATTTTCATAATATTATATTTAATATTTATTTTTAAATTATTATTTATTTATATTATTTTTAATATTTTATAATAAAATAAAATTATTTATTTTTAAATTATTTTTTTTTTATATATATTAATATTTTAAGTTATTTTATTAATTTCTTTAATAATATTTTTAAATATAATTTTATTATTTTTAATTCCAATACATATATTATTATATCCTTTTATTAATAATTTAATTGAATATGAACCCATACGAAAACCTAAAATTCTATCATATGAAATTGGTTTTCCACCACGTTGAATATAACCTAAAACTACTGTTTTAACTTCAAATTTTATTTTTTTTCTAATATATTTTGAAAGTTTTTTTATATTATAAATATTTTCTGTAATAGCTATTATTATATTATTAATTCCTTTTAATAATTTTAATTTAATTTCATAAATTAAATTTTTAATATTAAAATTTATTTCAGGAATTATGAAAAATTCACATTTTCCAGCAATAGCACTAGCAATTGTTAAATTGCCACAATATCTTCCCATTATTTCTATAATAAATATACTTTTATGTGAACATGCAGTATCACGAATACGATCTATTGCTTCTACTATTGTTTCTAAAGCAGTAAAATAACCTATAGAATAATCTGTACATATAACATCATTATCAATTGTTCCTGGTAAACAAATACAAGAAAAACCTTCTTTTATTAAATATTTAGAACCAATATAAGAACCATTACCACCTATAATTATTAATGAATCTATTTTTTTTTTTTTTAAATTATCAATTGCTTTAATTCTTATATTTTTATTTTCAAATTCTTTAAATCTTGAAGACCTCAAAAAAGTACCACCAATATTTATTAGATTTATTTTTTTATTTTTAATTATTTCTTTAATATTATTTTTATATAAACCTTTAAAACCATTATAAATTCCAAATACTTTAATTTTATTAATAAAAGCGGTTTTTAAAATTCCATTTATAGCAGCATTCATTCCAGGTGAATCACCACCACTTGTTAATATTCCAATAATTTTCATTTTATTTATATTTATAAAATAATAAATATTATTATAATAATATTTACTTAAAAACTATAATAATAATATATAAAAAATAAATAATTATTTTATAAAGGAATTTATAATGAATAAAAAAAAAATATTAAAAGAAAAAAATGAAAAAATTTTAAAATATTTAATTAATATTAAAAAAAAAATAAATTATAAAAAAAAAAAAATTCGTTTAGAAGAAATAAATTATAAATTAAAAAATCCTGATTTTTGGAGTAATAATTTATTTTTAGAATTAAAAGAAGAATTTATTTTAATTAAAAATATATTTAAAAAAATTAATTTTTTAAAAGATAATATATTTAATAATTTTAAATTATTAAAAATATTTGAAAAAACAAAAGATGAAAAAATTTTTGATGTTATTAAAAATAATTTAAATTATTTAAAAAAAAAAATCAACAATTTAGAAGAAAAATGTTTTTTTTTAGGTAAAAATGATAAACTTAATTGTTTTATAAATATTAAAGCAGGTTCTGGAGGAATTGATTCACAAAATTGGTGTAATATATTATTTAAAATGTATTTAAATTGGGCAGAAAAAAAAAATTTTAAAATTAAATTTATAGAAAAAAAAATTAATAATAATATAGGTATTAAATCAATTACTATGAAAATTATTGGTAATAATGCATATGGTTGGTTACGTACTGAAACTGGAATACATAGATTAGTTAGAAAAAATCCATTTAATAATAATAAACGACATACTTCTTTTAGTTCAGTTTATGTATATCCAGAAATAAATGATAATATTAATATAAATTATAATTATTCTGATTTGCGTATTGATTTATATCGTTCTTCAGGTGCAGGTGGTCAACATATAAATAAAACTGAATCTGCAGTAAGAATAAAACATTTACCAACAAATATTTATGTTCAATGTCAAAATAGTCGTTCACAACATAAAAATAAAAAAAATGCTCTTAAAAAATTAAATTTAAAATTATTAAATTTAGAATTTTTAAAAAAAAAAAATATTAAAAAAAAAATAGAAGATAATAAAAAAAATATTTCTTGGAGTAATCAAATACGTTCATATATTCTTGATAATTCTATAATTAAAGATATTCGAACAAATTATCAAATTAATAATGTGAAAAATATAACAAATATTAATTTAGATTTATTTATTAAAGCTAGTTTAAAAGCAGGGTTATAAAAATGATAGTTAAAAAAATATATTTATATATTAATTATAAATTAAAAAAAAATTATTTAAAAAAAAAAAAAAATATATTTAAAAATTTTAAACGTATTGATATATCTAATGAAATACATAATAAATATAATAAAAAAAATATAAAAGAATTAAATAAAAAAAAAATAAGTGTTGCAGGTAGAATTATGAATCTTAGAATAATGGGTTCTGCTTCTTTTGTTAAATTAAAAGATATGGGAGGATATATTCAATTATATATTACAAAAAATAAAATATCAAAAAAAATATATGAAAAACAATTTAAAAAATGTAAATTAGGTGATATTTTAGGAGTAAAAGGGTTTTTATTTAAAACAAAAACTGGAGAATTATCAATTTTTTGTAATAAATTATATATATTAAAAAAATCTTTACGTTTATTACCAAATAAATTTAATAAAATTTTAGATAATGAAATAAAATATAGACAACGTTATTTAGATTTAATTATTAATAATAATTCTTATAATATTTTTAAAATTCGTTCTAAAATTATTTTTTATATTCGTAATTATATGAATAAAAATAAATTTATTGAAGTTGAAACCCCAATGTTACAAACAATTCCTGGAGGTGCTATTGCAAAACCTTTTATAACTTATCATAATTATTTAAATATAAAAATGTATTTACGTATTTCACCAGAATTATATTTAAAACGTTTAGTAATTGGAGGTTTTGAAAGAGTTTATGAAATTAATAAAAATTTTCGTAATGAAGGAATATCTTCAAAACATAATCCAGAATTTACTATGATGGAACTTTATATGGCATATGCAGATTATAAAATTTTAATTAAATTTATTGAATCTTTATTTAAAAAAATAGTTATTAAATTATTTAATAAAAAAAAAATATTATATAAAAATAAATTATTAGATTTTAATAAACCTTTTAAAAAAATTACAATGATAAAATCAATTAAAAAATATTATAAATATATTAATATTAAATATATTTTTAATATTTTTTATTTAAAGAAAATTTTAAAATCTATTAATATAAAAATTAAAAAACATTTTAAAATTGGAAATATTATAAATAATTTATTTGAAATTTTAGTTATACATAAATTATTAAAACCAACATTTATTACTGAATATCCAATTGAAATATCTCCTTTATCTAAAAGAAAATATAATAATTCAAGTATTGCAGAAAGATTTGAATTATTTATTGGAGGAATTGAAATTTGTAATGGTTTTTCAGAATTAAATAATTCTAAAGATCAAAATGAACGTTTTAAAGAACAAATAAAAACTAATAAAAATAAAAATAATATTATATATAATGATAAAGAATTTATTAAAGCTTTAGAATATGGCTTACCTCCAACTGCTGGTTTAGGTATAGGTATTGATAGAATAATAATGATATTAACTAATAGTAATTCAATTCGTGATGTTATATTATTTCCAACTATGAAACAATTATAAATTTTTAAAATATTTTATTAATTAATAAATATTAATTATATTTAATAATATATTTTTATAATAAATTATATTGTAAAAATATATATTAAAAAATATAATTATAACAGCGGGATAGAGCAGAGGTAGCTCGTCGGGCTCATAACCCGAAGGTCGTTGGTTCAATTCCAACTCCCGCGAAAAAATATTATATAATTTATATATATATTTATATATTTTAATATATATACTAATTATTTATAGTATTTTAAAATAAATAAAATTTTTTATTAAATATTTAAAATTTTTTTTGGAATTTAAATGATTAATAATAATTCTAAAAATATAAAAATTTTAAAAGGTTTAGATATAGTACGTAAATGTCCTGGAATGTATATTGGAAGTACTGAAAATGGAGATGGCTTTCATCATATGGTTTTTGAAGTTATTGATAATTCTATAGATGAAACTATTATTGGAAAATGTAATAAAATTGTAGTTACTATTCATAATGATAATTCAATATCAATTCAAGATAATGGACGTGGTATACCTACAAGTATACATCCTGAAGAAAAAATTTCAATAGCAGAAATAATTATGACTATTTTACATTCTGGAAGTAAATTTAATAATAATTTAAATGAAACTACAGGTGGTTTGCATGGAGTTGGTATTTCAGTTGTAAATGCTTTATCAAAAAAATTAAAATTAATTATTTATAGAAATAATAAAATTTATAAACAAATTTTTTTAAATGGTATACCTAAAAATAAATTAAAAATAATAAAAAAAACTACTAAAAATGGAACAAGTATTCGTTTTTGGCCTAGTTTTTTAATATTTACTAATATTATTAATTTTGATTATAATATTATTTTAAAATATTTACATAAATTAACATTTTTAAATTGTTTAATTTCAATATATTTAAGAGATGAAAGAAATAATAAAAAAGATTTTTTAAAACATTTTGGAGGTTTAAAATCATTTATAAAATTTATTAATAAAAATAATAATTTAATTCATAAAAAAATTTTTAAAATTTCAATAATTAAAAATAATGTAAAAATTAAACTTGTTTTACAATGGAATTATAATAATAATAAAAAAATTTATTGTTTTACTAATAATGTTCAACAAATTGATGGTGGTAGTCATTTATCTGGATTGAAATATGCTATTATTAAAATTTTTAATAATTTTATATTTAAAAATAAAAATATTAAAAAAAAAAAAAAAATTTCTTTAAATGATGAAATATGTTCTGGTTTAGTAAGTATTATTTCAGTAAAATTAAATAATCCTAAATTTTCTTCTCAAACAAAAGATAAATTAGTTTCATTAAAAGTTAAAAAAATTATTGAATTAGTAGTAATTAAAAAATTAACAAAATTTTTAAATAAATATAAAAATATTAAAAAAAATATAATAAAAAAAATTATAAATTTATATAAATCAAAAGAAATAGAACGTAAATCACGTGAAATTTCACGTAAAAAAGATTTAATAAATTTAAATTTAATAAGTAAATTAGCAAATTGTCAAGAAAATAATCCTATTTTTTCTGAATTATATTTAGTTGAAGGAGATTCAGCAGGAGGATCTGCTAAACAAGGTAGAGATCGTAAAACTCAAGCAATTTTACCATTAAAAGGTAAAATATTAAATGTTGAAAAAGCAAATTTTAATAAAATAATAAATTCTCAAGAAATAATTTCTTTAGTATCTGCAATAGGTGGTTTTATTGAAAAAGAAAAATATAATATTAATAAAATTAAATATAATAAAATTATAATTATGACAGATGCTGATATTGATGGATCGCATATACGTACTTTATTATTAACGTTTTTTTATAGACAAATACCTGAAATTATTAAAAAAGGTTTTATTTATATTGCACAACCTCCATTATATAAAATAAAAATTAAAAATAAAAAATATTATGTTAAAGATGATAAAAATATGAATAAATATAAAATAAATATTGCTTTAGAAAATACTATTTTGTATAATAAAAAAAATATAAATTTTAAAAAAAAATCTTTAAAAAAATTAATTTATGAATATTTAATTATTAAAAAAAAAATTAAAAATATTAATAAAAAATATCCATATGATTTAATTATTAATTTATTAAATTTATCTTTTTATATAGGATTAAATAATTTTAATAATTATAAAATTATTAAAAAATGGTTATTAATGTTAGTTAATAAAATTAATAAAATATTAAAAAAAAATTCTATTTATTATACATTTAAAATTGTTAAAAATATTAAAAAAAAAATTTTTGAACCATTATTTTGTAAAAATATATATGGTAATAATATATATTATAAAATAAATATTGAATTTTTTAATAGTATTGAATATAAAAAAATTTTTTTTTTAAATAATAAATTATATTTAATGTTTTTAAATTATGCAATAATTAATAGAAAAAATAATACTAAATTAGTTTCTTCTTTTGAAGAGACTTTAAATTGGTTATTTAAAGAAATTTTAAAAGATTTAAATATTAAAAGATATAAAGGTCTTGGAGAAATGAATCCTGAACAATTATGGGAAAGTACTATGAATCCTAAAAATAGAAATATGTTAAATGTAACTATTAAAGATTCTATATATGCGAATAAATTATTTAATATTTTAATGGGTGATAATGTTGAAATAAGACGTAATTTTATAAAAAACAATGCTTTAAATATATTAAATATTGATATTTAATAAAATATTTAAATTTTAAAAATATCTTTTTTAAAAAAAGTTAATTTATAAGCTGGATTTTGTCTTGAGCAGTAATTTTTCTAAATTAATAATTACTTATTAATTTTAGCAGTTAACCCTGAATTTAGTATGAGCAATACAATTCATATTTAACTTTGCTCTAAGTGGAGTTTACATAATTCAAATTGTTACCAATTTGGTAATTATTAATTTTTCACCCTTATTTTTCTATAATTTATTTATAGTAGGTTTATTTTCTGTTGCACTATTCGTAAAATATCCCAGTTATTATCTGGCACTCTGCTCTTTAGAGTCCAGACTTTCCTCCTTTATATTTAAAGGTTACTGCTTAATTAACTTATATTTATTATAACATTTTAAAATAAATAATTCAAATTAATATTTTTTCATATTTAATTTTAAAAAAAATAATAAAAATATTAAATATAATTAAATATTTTTTTTAAAATAAAATATGAATAAAATTTTATTTTTAAAAAAATATATTATTTATATTTAAATATTTAATAAAAATAAATTTATTATATAATTATATAAAAAATATAAAAATTTTTATTATTAATTTATATAAATTTATAAAAAAATTAAAAAATTTTTTTTATATATTTTTAAAAATTATAAATAAAAATTTAAAAATATAAAAAATATAAAAAATAATAAATATTTATTAAATTAATTGAAATAAATATAATAATTAATTTTTATTTATAAATATAAAAAAATTAAATTTAAAAATTATTAATAATAATGTTATAGGTAAAAATTTACAATTAAAATTAAAAATAATTAATATAATTTTTTTAAATTAAATATTTTTAAAAAATAATTTAATTATAATTATTATTTAGGAGATATTATTAAAAAATTATGAAAATAAACCGTATAATGTTTCCTGTTAGCTTAGTATTATTTGAATTAATAGTATATATTACAAATGATATGATGCAACCTGCAATGGTTGAAGTAGTTAAATATTTTCATGCTGGAATTGAATGGATTCCTACATCTTTAACAGCATATTTATCTGGTGGAATGTGTTTACAATGGTTATTTGGACCATTATCTGATAAATATGGTAGACGTCCTATAATGTTTTTTGGTGTATGTTTTTTTATTTTTAGTTGTTTATTAATAACATTTACTGTTAATATCAAACAATTTATTTTAGTAAGATTTTTACAAGGTATGGGATTATGTTTTATTGGTACTGTAGGATATACTACAATACAAGAATCTTATGATGAAAAAACTTGTATTAAATTAATTGCAATAATGGCAAATATTGCTTTATCAGCACCATTATTTGGACCTTTAGGAGGTGCATTTATAATTAAAATATGTCCATGGCAAGGTATGTTTGTAGGTTTTTCATTAATTGCTCTTTTATCATTAATAGGTTTATTTAATTTTATGCCTGAACCCCCAATAAATAAAAAAAATAATATTACTTCTATTAATTTATTTAAAAATTATAAATTTTTATTTAAAGATTTTAAATTTTTATGTGGTGCATTTTCTATAGGTTTTGCTAATGTACCATTAATTGTTTGGATCGCAATTTCTCCAGTAATTTTAATGAGTAAAGACAAATTAACAATGCTTTCTTATGCAATTTTACAAATGCCTGTATTTATAGGATTAATATTTGGAAATTTTACATTAAGTTTTTTAAGTAAATTAAAGAATTTAGAAGATTTAATAAAATTTGCCGGTAAACCTTTAGTAATTGGTTTAATACTTGCTGTATGTTCTATGTTTATTAAAGTTCATTCATCTTTATTCTTAACAACTAGTTTAGGTATTTATGCATTTGGACTTGGTATTGCTAATCCTTGTTTAACTAGAATAACATTATTTACAAATAATTTTAGAAAAGGAAGTGTTTCAGCAATTATGGGAATGATTACTATTTTAATTTTAATATCAAATATTGAATTTTCAAAAAAAATTTTTTTATGGAAAGGTGTAAATGCATTTAATTTTTTAAATATGTTAAATGGTTTTTTATGGTTATTTTTTATTATATTATTTTTTAAACAAAATAGAAATAATTTATTATTATTAAATAATATAAAAAAAAAATAATTTTTTAAATTTTAGGGTCTATTAAATTTTATTAATTATAAAATTTAATAGACTATTATTTAAAAACTATTTACATATTAATATTAATAATTTTTCAATTTCATTCCAAAATAATTTACTATTATCATTTTTTAATAAATTTTCAATTTTAGATAAAAGTAAAAATGCATTATTTAAATTATTTAAAGATATTCTATTAATAGCTTTATAATATAATATTATATTATTATAATGTATTTTATATTTATTAAATATTTTAATATTTTTTTTAATATTTTTTATAAATTTTATTTTCATAAGAAAAATTAATTCATTTTTTAATATATATATTAATAAAATAGGTTTATTATTTTTTTTAAATGTATTTTTATAAATATTTAAAGAATTATTAATATTTCCAATAAGTAAATTTTTAATTAAATTTAAATTATTATAACAAGAAACATTATAAATTATTTTTTTAATATTATTTATATTAATGTTTCCACAAGGATATATTAAAAATAATAATTTTAAAAATTGTGATAATTCTAATAAATTTCCTATAAAATTTTCTAAAAGAATATTATTAGATTTTAAATCTAATTTTATATTCATTTTTTTAATTTGAAAATTTTTATATTTAATAAAATTTTTTAAACAATATTTATTACAATTAATTTTAATTATATAATTATATATATTTTTGTTAATTAAAAAATTTTTCAATAAATCTACTAATTGTGAAATAATTAATACTATTATAAATTCTTTACAAAATATTTCTATTAATTTAATTAAATAATTTAATATTATAATATTTATTTTTTCTTCAAATTCTAAAAATAATATTCTTTTTTTAATTAAAAATTTTTTTTTTTTTAAATTTAAAAAAATATTTTTCCAATTAATATTTTTATTAATTTTAATATTTATATATTCATTATATTTTTTAAAAAAAAATTTTTTAATTAAACTTTTATATTTATTTATTAAAAAAATATCATTACCATAAAATAAATAAATTTTAAATTTTTTATTATTAATAATTTTATTTTTTTTATATATATTTATATTCATAATATTTAAAAATAATAAATTAATAATATAAAATATTTTAATTTTTTTTAATATTTTAATAATTAAAATTAAGATTTTAAAATTATATTAAATATTTTATTTGAAATATATATAATTTTATAAATATTTTTAAAATTTATTTTTTTATTAAAAAATTTTTTTTTTATTTTTTTTAAAATATTTTCTTTTTTTAAATCTTTTTTAATTAATATATTATTATAAAATTTTCCATTTATTTGTATTATTATATTTATTTTTTTTTTAATTAAAAAAAATTTATTAAAAATTGGCCATGAAACAAAATCTATATCATCTTTTTCATATAATAATTTCCATAATTTAAAACATATATGAGGAACAAAAGGGTTAAGTAAACGAATTAATATTAATAAAAATTCATGAAAAATATAATCATTAATATAATTATTTTTTTTAAAATAATTTAATTTATTTACAAATTTCATTATTTTAGAAATTGCAGTATTAAAATGTTGACGTTTTTCAATATCATAAGTTATTTTATAAATAATTTTATGAATAAAAAAAAATATTTTTTTTTGTTTTTTATTTAATATTAAAATTTTTAAAGGTTTCAATTTTTTATTTTTAATATGATCAATAACCATTTTCCAAATTCTTTTTAAAAATCTATAAATTCCTATTAATTGAGATTCTTTCCATTCTAATTCCATTTCTATTGGTGATGCAAACATAATAAAAAGTCTAACAGTATCAGCACCATATTTTTTAATAATTATTTTAGGATCAACACCATTATTTTTAGATTTTGACATTTTAATCATTCCTGCATATTTAACTTTATTACCTTCTTTATCTGTTAATAAAATATTTTTTTTATTATTATTATATTTTATATTTATTTTATTTTTATTAATCCAAATTTTTTCATTTTTTTTATTAAAATAATAAAATGCTTCTGATAACACCATACCTTGACAAATTAATTTTTTAGCTGGTTCATTAGTATTAACTAAACCAAAATCTCTAAATAATTTATGAAAAAATCTAAAATATAATAAATGCATTACAGAATGTTCAATACCACCAATATATTGATCTATAGGTAACCAATAATTTATAGATTTTAAATTTATAATACTTTTGTTATATTTTGGAGATGTATATCTTATATAATACCAAGAAGATTCTATAAATGTATCAAAAGTATCTATATTAAATTTAATATATTTATTATTATATAAAATTTTAAACCATTTAAAATTAAATTTTAAAAAATTTTTAATATTATTTATTAAAATATTTTCTGGTAATATAATAGGTAATTGTTTTTTTAAAATAATAATATTTTTTTTATTATTTATTATTGGTATTGGTGCACCCCAATATCTTTGTCTAGAAATATTCCAATCATGTAATTTATAAAAAGTTTTTTTTTTATAAATATTTAAATTAATTAATATATTTGAAATAATATTATTTTTATTTATATTATTTAATTTATCAAATTTTAATAAATCTAAAAATATATTTTTTTTAATTATTAATTTATTTAAAATATTTTTTTTAAATTTAATTTGAATATTATATTTTTTTGCAAATTTAAAATCAAAAATATTATTTTTAGGTATTGCTAAATTTGAATTATAAAGATTATAAAATAAATTACAATTTACAATCCATATAGGTAATTTTTTTTTTGTAATAGGATGAATTGCAAATAAATTAGTAAATATTCCTTTAGAATTAATATTATAATTATTATATTTATTTTTATATTTATAAATAAATTGTTTAATTTTAATATTTTTTTTAGATTCTTTAATTGAAAATAAATTACTTAAAGAAATCATAATATATGTTACATTCATAAAATTATCTAAACTATTAGATAATATTTTTATTTTTTTATTATTATTAAAAATTTCAAAAATAATTTCTATAGTATTAATTTTACCAATCCAATTCTTTTGCATATTTTTAACTTTTTTTGGCCAATATTTTAAATGTTTTAAATCATTTAATAGTTGTTCAGCATAATTAGTAATCTTTATAAAATATTGTGATAAATTTTTTTTTTTAATTTTATTATCACAACGCCAACATTTATTATTTATTACTTGTTCATTTGCAAGTACTGTTTTATCATATTCACACCAATTTACTAAAGTTTTTTTTTTATAAATTAATTTTTTTTCATATAATTTTAAAAAAAACCATTGTTCCCATTTATAATATTCTGGTTTACATGTTATAATTTCTCTATCCCAATCATAAGAAAATCCTAAAGATTGAAGTTGTTTTTTCATATTTTTAATATTTTTATAAGTCCAAATTGAAGGTGAAATATTATTTATAATAGCAGATGTTTCAGCAGGTAATCCAAAAGCATCCCAACCCATAGGTTGCATAACATTTTTACCTTTCATTCTTTGAAATCTAGAAATTACATCGCCAATAGTATAATTTCTAACATGTCCCATATGTAATTTACCAGAAGGATAAGGAATCATACATAAAACATAATATTTTTTTTTTTTATTATTTTCATTAACATTAAAAAATTTTTTTTTTAACCAATATTTTTGAACATTTTTTTCTATATTTTTAAATAAATATTTTTTATACATTATTAATACCTTTTAATATAAAAAATTATTTTAATAATATTTAAATAAATATTTATATTATTTTTAAAATTAATAATTATTTAAGTTTTATCTTACATAATAATATTACGAATATCTGATAATAAATAACTTATTTTTTTTATAAAACGTGCACCATCAGCTCCATCAATAGCTCTATGATCAAAAGAAAGTGAAATTGGTAACATTATTTTTGGTTTAAATTCTTTATTATTCCAAATTGGTTCTACAGAAGATCTTGAAATACCTAATATTGAAACTTCTGGTGCGTTAATAATTGGTGTAAAATATTTTGTTCCAATATGTCCTAAACTAGAAATTGTAAAACAACTATCACTAATTTCATTATTATTTAAAATTCCTTTTCTAGCTTTATTAGAAATATCAATTAATTCTTCTGAAATTTTAATAATATTTTTATTTTTAATATTTTTGATAACTGGAACTATTAAACCTTTATTTGTTTCAACAGCAATTCCAATATTAATATATTTATTTATTTTTAAATATTCATTATTTTTAGATAATATACTATTAAATTTTGGCATTTTATTTAAAACAATTGCAACTGCTTTTATAATAAATACTAAAGGTGTAATTTTTACTTTTTTTTTTTTTTTTAAAAATTCTTCATTTTTTTTATTTCTAAATTTTTCTAAATTAGTAATATCAATTTTATCAAAAATTGTAACATGTGGAATTGTCATCCAATTTTTTAATAATTTTTTACCTGATATTTTTTGTATATTACTTAATTTTATATTTTCAATATTTTTATTAATTATAAAAATATTATTTTTATCATTTTTTTTATCTTCATATATTTTATTATTTTTTTTTTTATTAATATATAATTGAATATCTTCTTTAGTAATTCTTCCTTTTAAACCAGTTCCTTTTATTTTATTTAAATCAATATTAAATTCGCGTGATAAACTTTTAATTAACGGACTTGCATATATTTCATTAATAATATTATTTTCTTGAACAATTTTTTTTTTGAATATATTATTTATTTTTTCATTTTTTTCATTATCAATAATAAAAAGTAAAGAATCAGTTTTAACTTTATCACCTATATTAATTTTTATTTCTTTAACTATACCTGAAAAATCAGATGGAATCTCTAAAGAAGTTTTATCTCCTTCAATAGTAAGAAGAGATTGTTTTTTTTTAATATTTTCTCCAATTTTAACTAAAATATTTGTAACTTCAAATTCATCATTACTAATATTTGGTAATTTTATTTCAATTAACATTTTTTCCTTTTTTATAATAATCTTGGATTATTTTTTTTAATATTAATATTAAATTTAAATATATAATCTTCGATTATATTTTTATTAATTATTTTATTTTTATATAATAAATTTAAAGATGCAATTACAATATAAAATGAATCAATTTCGAAATAATAACGTAAATTTTTTCTACTATCTGAACGTCCATAACCATCAGTACCTAAAGAATAATAATTATTATTATATATAAATTTAGATATTTGTTCAGTAAATAATTTTATATAATCAGAAGATGCTACTGTAGGTATATTTTTTAATATTTTTTGTATATAAGGTTTTTTAGGATTTTTTTTAGGATTTAATATATTCCAACGTTCACAATCTTGACCATCTCTAGCTAATTCTGTAAAAGAAGTTACACTAAAAATATCAGAAGATATATTATATTCATTAAATAATATATAAGAAGCTTTTCTAATATTTCTTAAAATTGCTCCAGAACCTAAAAGTTGTATTTTTTTATTACTTCCTTTTAAACTTTCTAATTTATAAATACCTTTTAAAATTCCATATTTAAAATTATTATAAAATTTTGGCATAATATAATTTTCATTAGTTACAGTTATATAATAATAAATATTTTCTTTATTTTTTCCATACATACGATTAATACCATCTTGTATAATTATAACTAATTCATATGCATATGCTGGATCATATGAAATACAACTTGGAATAGTTAAAGAATAAATATGACTATGTCCATCTTCATGTTGTAAACCTTCACCATTTAAAGTTGTTCTTCCTGAAGTTGCACCAATTAAAAATCCTCTAGCTTGTTGATCTGCTGCTGCCCATAATAAATCTCCAATACGTTGAAATCCAAACATTGAATAAAAAATATAAAATGGAATCATTTGTAAATTATTTGTACTATATGAAGTAGCAGCTGCTATCCATGAAGAAATTGCTCCAGATTCATTTATTCCTTCTTGTAATATTTGTCCTGTTTTATCTTCTTTATAATATGAAAATTTATTAATATCTTGAGGTATATATTTTTGACCATTTGAATTATAAATTCCAATTTGTTTAAATAAATCTTCCATACCAAAAGTTCTTGCTTCGTCCGAAATTATTGGAACTATAAATTTTTTAATATATATATCATTTAATAATATTTTTAATATTTTTATAAAAATTGTTGTAGTAGATATTTTTTTTTTTTGTTTTTTTAATAATTCTTTAAAATTTTTAATATTTATAATATTAAAATTATTTTTAATGAAATTTAAACGTTTTGGAATAAAACCATTTAATAATTTTCTACATTTTATAATATATTTATATTCTTTAGAATCTTTATTAAATTTTATATATTCTAAATTTTTAATTTTTTTATCAGAAATTTTTAATTTTAAATTATTTTTAAAATAATGTAAATCTTCAATATTCATATTTTTAACTTGATGAGCTATATTTTGACTTTCAAAATTTTTACCCATTCCATAACCTTTAATAGTATGTACTAAAATAACAACAGGTTTATTATAATTTTTTTGAGCATTTTTAATAACTGTATAAATTTTTTTAAAATCATGACCACCTCGATTTAATTTTAAAATTTCTTCATCTTTCATATGTTTTGTTAATTCATAAGTTTCTTTATAACGTCCAAAAAAGTTTTTACGTATATATGAAATATCTTTAGTTAAAAAATTTTGATAATCTCCATCATTTGTTTCATTTAATAATTTTAATAATTTTCCAGTTTTATCTTTTTTTAATAATTTGTCCCAATTACTATCCCAAATCAATTTTAAAACTTTCCAATTAGCTCCTAAAAAAATATTTTCTAATTCATTTATAATTTTACCATTTCCATTTACAGGACCATCTAAACGTTGTAAATTACAATTAATAATAAATATTAAATTATTTAATTTTTCTCTAGAAGCAATTGTTATAACACCTTTTGATTCTGGTTCATCCATTTCTCCGTCACCAAGAAAAACATATACTTTTTGTTTACTAGTATCTTTTAAAGAACGATTATTAAGATATTTTAAAAATTTAGCTTGATAAATAGCATTTATAGCACTTAATCCCATTGATACAGTTGGAAATTGCCAAAAATTTGGCATTAATCTTGGATGAGGATATGAACATAAACCTTTTTTAAAAATTTCTTGTCTAAAATTATTTAAATGATTTTCATTTATTCTACCTTCTATAAATGAACGTGAATAAATTCCTGGTGAAGTATGACCTTGAAAATAAATAATATCTCCACTATTATTTTTATTAGAAGCATTAAAAATATGATTAAAACAAACTTCATAAAAAATAGCAATTGATTGATATGTTGCTATATGACCACCTAAATCTAATTTTTTTTTTGATGCTTTCAATATTGTAATTATTGCATTCCAACGAATAATTGAACAAATTTTTTTTTCTATTTCTAAATTTCCAGGATACTTTAAATCATCTTTATAATTTATTGTGTTAATATAATTATTATTTTTTATATTATTAAAAATATCAATATTAATTTTATATACATGCTTTATAATTTTATTAATTAAATAATTTAAACGTTTTTTACCATCTTTTTTAATTATTAAATCAGCTGATTGTAACCATTCGTTAGTTTCAACAATATCAATATCATATTTTTCTTTAAACATTTTAACCTTTTAAATTAAAATTTAATATTTGAAAATATTTAATAATTATTAAATTTTTATTTTTAATTTTTTATTTAAAATGAAAATATATAAAATTATTATTTAAAATAATAATTAATTATATTTTTTAAAATATATCTATTGACATTTTTATTAAATAAAATATATTGATGTATTCGCCCAGATAGCTCAGTTGGCAGAGCAGTGGACTGAAGATCCTCGTGTCCTTGGTTCAATTCCAAGTTTGGGCATTAAATTTATATAAAAATAAAATTTAAATAAAATAATTTTTTGAAAATTAAATAAAATTATTAAAGATAATTAAAATTTATATATTTCCATAATTTAATATTATTTAAAATATTTAAATAAGGAATTTCGCCTAAAAAATTTATAGATAAATTTTTTTTTAAAGTATTAATATATTCTTTATGATATATTAATGGTTTATTAATATTATTAGCAACCCATCCTTTTATTTTTAATCCTGTTTTTTTAATTATATCTAAAGTTAATAATGCATGATTAATACATCCTAATTTAATTCCTACAACTAAAATAATTGATATATTTTCTTTTATAACCCAATCTGAAAATTTTTTAATATTAGAAATTGGAGTATACCAACCTCCAGAACCTTCAATAATAATCCAATTTGCTTTTTTTTCAATATTTCTTAATTTAGATGATATTTCATAAAATGAAATTGGATTTTTAATTCTTTTACTAACTATATTAGGAGATGTATTATCTAAAAAATTATATGGATTAATTTTATTATAATACAATTTAATATTACTATTTTCTTTTAATAATAATGCATCATTATTTCTTAATCCGTATTTAGTAATTTTACTACCAGAAGATATTGGTTTATATCCTATACTTTTATAACCAATTTTTTTAGCAAATTGTAATAAAGCAATACTAAAAATAGTTTTACCAACTTTTGTATCAGTACCAGTAATAAAATATTTTTTCATTTAAAAATTTTTAATTTATAATATAAAAATTAATATTTATTTTAAAATAATTTTAAATTTAATTTATAGTAGCATCATAAAATTTTACATTATTTTTTTTAAATGATAATTTTTTTTTTTTTAATATATTATTATTTATTTTTTTTGATTCAATTTTTAATCCTAATTTTTTTAATAATTTTAAATCTTTATCTTCTTCAGGATTTGGAGTAGTTAATAATTTACAACCATAAAATATAGAATTTGCACCAGACATAAAACACATAGCTTGTGTTTGTTCATTCATATTTTCTCTTCCTGCAGAAAGACGTATATAAGAACTTGGCATCATTATTCTTGCAATAGCAATTATTCTAATAAATTCAAATGGATCAATATCTTTATTTTTTTCTAAAGGAGTACCACTTACTTTAACTAACATATTAATTGGTACACTTTCTGGAGGATTTTTCATATTTGCTAATTGCATAAGTAAACTAATTCTATCTTTAATATTTTCACCTAAACCTATTATTCCACCAGAACAAATTTTAATACCAGTTTCTCTTACATTATTTAATGTATCAAGTCTTTCTTGATAACTACGAGTAGTAATAATCTTTTTATAAAATTCTTTTGAAGTATCAATATTATGGTTATAATAATCTAAACCAGCATCATATAAAATTTTTGATTGTTTTTTATTTAATGATCCTAAAGTCATACATGTTTCTAATCCAAGTTTTTTAACTTTTTTAATAATCTCTTTTAAATAAATCATATCATTATCTTTTGGGTTTTTCCAAGCTGCTCCCATACAAAATCTTGTAGAACCATTTTTTTTTGCTTTATTTGCTGCTTGTAAAATTTTATCTATTTTAATTAAACTTTCTGTTTTTATACCAGTTTTATATCTAGAACTTTGAGGACAATATTTACAATCTTCTGGACATAAACCAGTTTTAATAGATAAAAGAGTACTTATTTGTATTTTATTATGATTAAAATTTTTTCTATGTATATTTTGTGCTAAAAAAATTAAATCTAATAATGGTTTATCAAATAATTCTTTAGTTTTTTCAATTGTCCATTTTTTTTTATTATACATTAAATACCTTTAATAAGTTATAAAATAGATGAAAATAAATTTTTTATATTTTACTGTCAACATAAATAATATAATTATATAATATTAATATGTTTATTAAAAAATCAAAAACTAAATTTGACAAACAACATATTTGGCATCCTTATACTTCAATAATTAATCCTTTAACATGTTATTCAGTTAAAAAAGCAAATGGTGTTATATTAAAATTAACAAATGGAATAAAATTGATCGATGGTATGTCATCTTGGTGGTCTTGTATACATGGATATAATAATAAAATTCTTAATAAAGCAATTAAAAAGCAACTTAAAAAAATGTCACATGTAATGTTTGGAGGAATTTATCATAATGAAGCAATAAAACTTTGTAAAAATTTAATTAATATTACTCCAAATAATTTAGAATGTGTTTTTTTAACAGATTCTGGTTCAGTAACAATTGAGGTAGCATTAAAAATGGCTTTGCAATATTGGCAAGCACATGGTGAATATCGTAAAAATATTTTAACATTACGTCATGGTTATCATGGTGATACATTTGGAGCAATGTCAGTGTGTGATCCAGATAATTCTATGCATAATATATATAAAAAATATTTATCTTTAAATATATTTGCAGATTCACCAAAATGTAAATTTAATGATATTTGGAATGAAAATGATATAAATTCTTTTAAATATTTATTAAACAAACATTATAAAACAATTGCTTGTGTTATTTTAGAACCAATTGTACAAGGTGCTGGTGGAATGAAAATTTATAATCCAATGTATTTAAAAAGAGTTAGTGAATTATGTAAACAATATAAAATTTTATTAATAATTGATGAAATTGCAACAGGATTTGGACGTACTGGTAAAATGTTTGCTTTTGAACATGCTGGAATTACACCAGATATATTATGTTTAGGAAAATCTTTAACAGGTGGATACATGACTTTATCAGCAACCATTACTAGTAAAAAAATTGCAAATATAATAAGTAATAGTAAAGCAGGTTGTTTTATGCATGGTCCTACATTTATGGGAAATCCACTTTCATGTTCAGTTGCAAATGCAAATATAAAAATTTTAAATAAAAATAAATGGTTTAATAAAGTAAAAAAAATAGAAAAACATTTTAAAAAAAAATTTTTACCTTTATTAAATTCTAATAAAGTACTAGATGTTAGAATATTAGGAGCAATAGGAATTATTGAAACAATTAATTATATTGATATAAATAAAATACAAAAATTTTTTATAAATAATGGTGTATGGATTAGACCATACGGTAAATTAATTTATTTAATGCCACCATATATAATTAAAAAAAAAGAATTAAATATTTTAACAAATTCAATATTATCATTATTTTAATAAAATTATAAAAAATTTTATTATTTAATTATTATAAAAATTAAAATTTATTTATTTAATTTAATTATTTATAAATTATTTTAGGTAAAATGATTAAAAGTATTAATAACATTAGAAAAACATTTCTTAATTTTTTTGAATCTAAAAATCATAAAATTTTGAAAGGTAGTAAGCTTATTATTGAAAATGATAAAACTCTACTTTTTACAAATTCTGGAATGAATCAATTTAAAAATATTTTTTTAGGATTTGAAAAAAGTAATTTTACTCGTGTAGCTACTGCACAACACTGTATTAGAGCTGGTGGTAAAAATAATGATCTAGAAAATGTTGGATATACTAATAGACATCATACATTTTTTGAAATGTTAGGAAATTTTAGTTTTAATGATTATTTTAAACTTGATGCAATTAATTTTGCCTGGGAATTATTAACTAGTGAAAAATGGTTTAATTTACCTAAAAAAAAATTATTGGTTACAGTATATATTTCAGATAATGAAACATATAATATATGGAAAAAAAATATTAAAATACCTGAAAATAAAATAATTATTATTGGTGATGAAAAAGGTATAAAATATAAATCTGATAATTTTTGGCAAACAGGTAATAATTATCCATGTGGACCATGTACAGAAATTTTTTATGATAAAGGTAATACAAAAAATATTAATATATTAAATAATAATAAAATTAATGATAGATATATTGAAATATGGAATATTGTTTTTTTACAATTTTTAAAACAAAATAATAATATTATACCTTTATCTAATTTATCAATTGATACAGGTATGGGTTTAGAAAGAATAACTTCAATAATACAAAAAGTAAATTCAAATTATGAAATTGATTTGTTTAAAAAAATTATAAATAATATATATAATAAATTTAATATAAAATACAATAATAAAAAATCAGTTTATGTTATTTCTGATCATATTAGATCTTCAGCATATTTAATTTTAAATGGTGTTATACCTTCTAATGAAAGTCATGGTTATGTATTACGTAAAATAATAAGAAGAGCAATTTTTCATGGTAATAAATTGGGTATTAAAAAACCTTTTTTATATAAAATATTAGATATATTAATTAATGCTATGGAAAATGAAGCAAAATATTTAAAAAAAAAAAAAAAAATAATTAAAAATATAATCAAAAAAGAAGAAATAAAATTTTTATATACTTTAAATAAAGGTTTAAAATTATTAAATTTAGAATTATTAAAATTAAATAATAATATATTAAATGGTGATATAGTTTTTCGTTTATATGATACATATGGTTTTCCAAAAAAATTAACTGAAGAAATTTGTATTAAAAAAGGTTATAAAATAGATAAAAAAAAATATTATTATTTAATGAATAAACAACGTATTAAATCATTAAAATCTAATAAATTTTTTTTTAATAATGATAAAATAATTAATTTTAATTATAATAATAAATTTGTTGGATATAAAAAATATCAAAATAAATCTAAAATAATTGCTATTTTTAAAAATTTTAATTTAATAAAAGAATTATTTTATAATGAAGAAGCTATAATAATATTAAATAGTACACCATTTTATGGAGAATTAGAAGGCCAAATAGGAGATAAAGGATTATTAATAAGTAAAAACACAATATTTTTAATATATGATACTAAAGTATATAATAAAACAATTTTGCATGTAGGAAAAATAATTAAAGGAAAATTAAAAATTAATCAATTTGTTAAAGCTATTGTTAATAAAAAAATTCGTATTAATATTTCAAAAAATCATACAGCTATTCATATATTATATAAAATTTTAAAAAATGAATTAAATAATAATATTAAACAAAAAAATTCTTATATATGTGAAAAATATTTATTATTTGATTTTTCATGTTCTTTAAAAATTAATGAAAAAAAAATTAATTTAATAGAAAATATAATAAATAAAAAAATAATGGAAAATTTATTAATAAAAACTAAAATATTAAATTTAAATAATTATAAAAATAATAATTATTTATATAATAAAAATATAAATAATAGATTAATAAAAATAAATAATTTTTCTAAAGAATTTTGTAAAGGTACTCATGTTAAATATACAGGTGAAATAGGTATGTTTCATATTAAATCATATAATAAATTAACAAATGGATTATTTAGAATTAAAGCAGTAACTGGTAAATATGCTTTAAAAATTTTACAATTTAAAAATAATTTGATTAAAAAAATTTCAAATATATTAAATAATAAAAAAAATATTGATAAAATATTAATTAATATATATAATAATAAAAAAAATATAGAAAAAAAATATAAAAAACAAAAAATTTATATTTTAAATAATTGTTTTTTTTTTATATTTAATAAAATTAAATTATTTAATAATATAAAAATAATAATAAATAATATTAAAAATATTAAATTAAATTTATTAATTAATACATTATATAATA
The DNA here is from genome assembly GCF_047159375.1 of Enterobacterales bacterium endosymbiont of Anomoneura mori. Lineage (NCBI taxonomy): Bacteria > Pseudomonadati > Pseudomonadota > Gammaproteobacteria > Enterobacterales > Enterobacterales bacterium endosymbiont of Anomoneura mori. Next base: position 183,545 of record NZ_AP031381.1, on the reverse strand, counting down.
TTAAAAAAAAAATAGGTACATCAATTTTTATTACTATTTTAAAAAAAAAAAATAAAAATTTTTTAATTATTGAAATAACATTAGATCTTATAAAATATATTAATTTAAAATCAATAATTAAAAAAATAATTAAAAATTTTAAATGTATTGGAAAAATTTCAAAAGTTTCATTAAAAGCAGAAATTAAAAATATTGATTTTTTTTATAAATATTTAAATAATATTAAAAAATATTTAAATATATAAATAAATTATTTATAGTACCCGGAGCGGGAGTTGAACCCGCACAACTTTAAAAGTCGAGGGATTTTAAGTCCCTTGTGTATACCAATTTCACCACCCGGGCTTAATTAAAGGCGCGTTCCGGAGTTGAACCGGACTTGGCAGATTTGCAGTCTGCTACATAGCCGCTTTGTTAACACGCCGTTTTTATTAATATTTTATAATTTTAAATATAAATTTAAAAATGTATTTAATAAAAATATTGTAATATATTATAACATATAATTATACTAAAATAAAAATTAATTTACAAATTGATAGATAATAAAAATATTTAAATAAAATAATTAATTTATAAAAATAATAATTATTAATCTTAAAATTTAATAATTGAGTAAATATAATGAAAACATTTATAGTTAAAAAAAAAAATATTAAAAATAATTGGTATATTATTAATGCAAAAAATAAAATTTTAGGTCGTTTAGCAACAAAATTAGCTAAATATTTAATGGGAAAAAATAAAATAGAATATTCATCAAATTTAGATAATGGTGATTATATTATAGTTTTAAATGCTAAAAAAATTATTGTTACAGGTAAAAAAAAAAAAAAAAAAATTTATTATAGACATTCTGGATATGTTGGAGGAATTAAAAAAAGAACATTTGAAGAAATTATTATAAAAAATCCAAAAAAAATAATTCAAAATGCAGTAAAAGGAATGTTACCAAAAAATTCATTAGGGCGTTTAATGTTAAAAAAATTAAAAATTTTTTCTGATGAAAATCATTGTCATAATGCACAAAAACCTAAATTAATTAACATTTAAAATTATAAGGAAAAAATGAATTATAATCAATATTATGGAACAGGCAGACGTAAAAGTTCTACTGCACGAGTTTTTATGAATTTTGGAAATGGAAAAATTATTATAAATAAAATTAATTATAAAAAATATTTTACTAATAAAAATATTCAAGAAATAATTTTTAAACCATTAATTTTATTTAAATTAATTAACATAATAAATTTATATATTACAGTTAAAGGTGGTGGAATTTCTGGGCAAATAAATGCTATAAAACATGGTTTAGGTAGAGCGTTACTAAAATATAATAAAAATTTTCGTTATATTTTAAAAATTGAAGGATATATTACTAGAGATTCACGTAAAGTAGAAAGAAAAAAACCAGGATTTAAAAAATCTAGAAAAAAACCACAATTTTCAAAACGTTAATTTTAAAATTTATAATATTTAAATAATATTATAAAAAATAAATATTAATATTTTTATAATATAATATAAATATAAAAATATTTTAAAATAATATTAAATTTATAATATAGGACTAAATAAAAAAAAAAAAAATTCAAAAAATTTTTTAAAATTTGATCTTTTATTCCATTTTTTTAAATTTAAAATTTTTGATTTTTTAATATATTGTTTATGTATTTGATTAATAATATTACTAAATTTTTTATCTTCAATAATTAATAAAATTTCTGAATTTAAATAAAAACTTCTTATATCAAAATTTACTGTTCCAATTATACTTACTTTTTCATCTATTAAAATACTTTTAGTATGTAATAAACCTTTTTTAAATTTATAAATTTTAACTCCAGAATTTAAAAGTTTTGAAAAAAAATATTTATTAGCCCATGATAACATAAAACAATCATTATATTTTGGTAAAATTAAAATTACATTTATTCCTTTTAATGAAACTTTACATATAGCTTCTATTAATTCGTTAGTTGGAATAAAATATGGAGAAGTAATAATTATTTTTTTTTTTGCTGAATATATTGAAGTTAAAAATACTTTATATATTAATTTATTTGATAAATTATATATAGATGAAACAATATGAAAATTTTGATTTTTTTTATTATAAAAAAATTTTTTTTTTTTATATTTTTCATTAAATAAAATTTTTTTACCAGTTTCCATTTCCCAATCAAAAGCATAAATAATATTCATTATATTTGAAATTTTACCTTTAAATCTTATCATTATATCAATATATTTAAAAATTTTATTTTTTAAACAATTATTATCAACCATATTCATACTACCTGTATAAACTATATTATTATCAATTAATATTAATTTTTTATGTTGTCTAATATCTAAACGTCTTAAAAATAAATTAAATATATTAATTTTAAAAGCTTTAACTATTTTAATTCCAGCATTACACATTTTTTTAAAATAATTACTATATAAAAAATTATAACAACCAATTGAATCCAATATAATACGACAACATACACCACGTTTAGAAGCATTAATTAATGCTTCTATAATTTTATTTACTATTCCTCCTTGTTTCCAAATATAAAAAATTATTTCAATTTTTTTTTTGGCTAATTTAATATCATAAATTATTTTTTTAAATATTTTTTTAGTATTTGAAAATATTTTAAATTCTTTCTTTTTTAAAAAAATATTTATTTCATTTATTCCCTTTTTTTTATTTAATAATTTAAATAATGGTTTTGCAAATTTATATTTTTTATTATATATTTTTTTTTGTTTTATTTTAATTTTATTTATTAAATAATTTATAAAAGATTTAATAAAAATTATTTTTTTATTTATTTTTTTTTTAAAAGATAATTTAATAATTAAAAAAAAAAAAATAATATTTAAAAATGGTAAAATATAAATAAAAATTAATAAAAAAGAATATGTATTATAATAATATTTAATTATAATATATTCATTAATTATAATAAAAAAAAATAAAAAAATTAAAAATATAAAATTTAAGATATTAAACATTTTTTATTTCCTATAAAAATATTAAATTTTAATTTTTATATTTTATTTAAATTATTTTATATTTTTAAAAGTATTAAAATAAGGAATATATGCGTACTGAATATTGTGGAAAATTAAATTTATCACATGTTAATAAAAATGTAATATTATGTGGTTGGGTTGATAAAATTAGAATTTTTAAAAAATTAATTTTTGTAGATATGAGAGATTGTGAAGGAATTGTACAAATTATTTTTAATTATAATAATAAAGATACTTTTAATAAAGCCTTAAAATTACGTGATGAATTTTGTATTCAAATTAAAGGTATAGTAAAAATAAAAAACAAAAATCAAATAAATAAAAATATTAAAACAGGAAAAATTGAAGTTTTATGCAAAATATTAAATATAATTAATATTTCAAAAAAATTACCATTAAATTTAAAAAAAAAAAATTTAGAAAATATTAATTTAAAATATCGTTATCTTGATTTACGTCGTTTAGAAATGATAAAATGTTTTAAAAAAAGAGCAAAAATATGTAATTATATTCGTAATTTTTTAAATAAAAATAAATTTATTGAAATTGAAACCCCAATATTAACAAAATCTACACCAGAAGGCGCACGTGATTATATAGTTCCAAGTAGAGTAAATAAAGGTAAATTTTATGCATTACCTCAATCTCCACAAATTTTTAAACAATTACTTATGATATCTGGTTTTGATAAATATTATCAAATAGTAAAATGTTTTAGAGATGAAGATTTAAGATCAGATCGTCAACCTGAATTCACTCAAATTGATATTGAAACTTCTTTTATAAAATCAAAAAAAATAATAAAAATAATAGAAAAAATGATATGTATTTTATTTAAAAAAATTAAAAAAATTGATATTGGAAAATTTAATATTATTACTTATTCTGAGGCTTTAAGACGTTATGGTACTGATAAACCTGATTTACGTAATCCAATAGAATTAATTGAATTAAAAGATATATTTTTAAAAACTAATTTATTAAATTTATTATCTAAAGAATTTTGCGAAAAAAATAATAATATTATAGGAATATGTATACCTAACGGAATAAATATTAATATTAATAAAATTAATGAATATAATAAATACATAAATAAAAAATTACTATGGATTAAAGTTTTTAATATATCTAAAAAAATAAATGGCGTACAAGGAAATTTTTTAAAATATTTAAATAATAAAATATTAAAATTAATATTAAAGCGTATTAATCCAAAAAATGGAGATATGATATTAATTGGGAATGATGATAATAATAAAATATTTAAAAATATGGGATATTTACGTACGAAAATATGTAAAGAATTAAATTTAATTAATTTAAAAAAATGGTCTATTATATGTTTAATAAATTTTCCATTATTTAAAAAAGATAAAGATAATATAACTTCAATACATCATCCTTTTACTAATCCATATATTAATAATATTAAAAATTTGATTAAAAATCCAATATCTATTTTTTCTAATTCTTATGATATAATATTAAATGGTTATGAAATTGGTGGAGGATCAGTAAGAATTAACAATGTAAAAATTCAAGAAATTGTTTTTAAAATTTTAAATATTGAAAAATATAATAAAAATAATTATGATTTTTTTTTAGAAGCTTTAAAATATGGAACACCACCACATGCAGGAATTGCTTTAGGTTTAGATAGATTAGTAATGTTATTAACAAATAAAAAAAATATAAGAGATGTAATTGCTTTTCCTAAAACAACATCTGCTAATTGTTTAATGACTAAAGCTCCTAGTAAATTATCTAATAATTTAAATAAATTATATAAATTTTAAAAATAAATAATTGACAAAATTAGTTTTTTTATTAAAATCTAATTATTTTAAAAGTTATAAATATATTTATATTTTTTAATATAAATTTATAATAAAAAGGTAAATTATGATTAAAATAGGAATAAATGGTTTTGGACGTATAGGACGCATGGTTTTTAGACTTGCACAAAAAAGAAAAAATATTGAAATTATTGCAATTAATGATTTATTAAATAATGATTATATTTCATATATGTTAAAATATGATTCAACACATGGCAAATTAAATAAAAAAATAAAAATTAAAAATAATAATATAATTATTGATAATAAGGAAATTTTTATTTTTTCTGAAAGAAATCCTATTAATATACCATGGAAAAAAATTGGAGTTGATATTGTAATAGATTCTTCAGGAATATTTTTAGATTATGAATCTTTAAATAAACATATTATTGCAGGAGCAAAAAAAGTTATTTTAACATCACCACCAAAAGATAAAATTCCTATGTTTGTTTGTGGTGTAAATCTAAATAAATATTCTGGACAAAAAATTGTTTCAAATGCTTCATGTACAACAAATTGTTTAGCGCCTTTAGCAAAAATTATTAATGATGAATTTAATATTATAGAAGGTTTAATGACAACTGTACATTCAATTACAGCAATGCAAAAAACAGTTGATGGACCTTCAAACAAAGATTGGAGAGCAGGTAGAAGTGCATTACAAAATATTATTCCAGCTTCTACTGGTGCTGCTAATGCTGTAGGAATTGTTATACCAAAATTATTAGGTAAATTAACAGGAATGGCATTCCGTGTACCTACACCAAATGTTTCTGTTGTTGATTTAACTGTAAGATTAAAAAAATCAACAAGTTATGAAAATATTAAAAAAGTTATTAAATATGCATCAAATAATAAAATGAAAGGTATTTTAGGATATGTTGAAGATAATGTTGTATCAACTGATTTTAATGGTGAAACTTTAACTTCTATATTTGATGCAAAAGCAGGAATAGCATTAAATAATAATTTTGTTAAACTTATTTCATGGTATGATAATGAAACAGGATATTCAAGTAAAGTTTTAGATTTAGCAGAATATATAAATAATTTTTAATTTTAAAATATTTAAATATTATTTTTAAAAAAATAATAATATTAATTTTATAAGAAAAAAATGAATAATATAATTAATGTAAATAGTAATGATTTTGAAATTAATGTTATAAAATCTAAAATACCTGTTTTAGTAGATTTTTGGGCAGAATGGTGTGGACCATGTAAAATAGTTTCAAATAATTTAAATGAATTAAATGAAGAATTTTTAAATAAAATTTCCATTGTTAAAATTGATATTGAAAAAAATCCAGAATTTTTACAAAAATATGATATTAGAAGTATTCCAACTTTAATATTATTTAAAAAAAATATTATTATAGGTAAAATAATAGGAAGTGTTTCTAAAGAAGAAATAAAAAAATTTATATATAAAAATTTATAAAATTATTTTTAATTAATATTCAAAAATTTTAAAAATTAAAAAATTTTAATTTAATTAATATTTAAAACTGTTTTTAATTTTTATTGTTATTTTAAAAAATATGGAATTTTAATGTTTAAAAAAAGAAAATTTTTACCTATATTTAGAAATTATTTTAAATGCATTAAAAATATTTATAGACATGGAGTTTTAGAAATATTTAAAAAAGGTTATGGATTTTTAAGATCTTCAAATACATCTTATATATCTAGTAATGAAGATATATATATTTCCAAAAATCATATTAAATTTTTTAATCTTCATACAGGTGACACAATTTTTGGAAAAATTCGTTTTAATATTAAAAAAGGAATATATCCTGAATTATTTAAAATAATTAGAATTAATGAAGAAAAACCTGAAATTGTTAAAAAAAAAATTTATTTTAAAAATTTAACCCCATTACATACTACTAAAAAATTTAAAATGGAACGTAAAAATGAATTAATAAATGATTTAACTTCTAGAGTTTTAGATTTAATTACTCCAATTGGAAAAGGACAAAGAGGATTAATTGTTGCGCCTCCAAAAGCTGGTAAAACAATGTTATTACAAAATATTGCAAAAAGTATTGTTTATAATCATCCTGATTGTTTTTTAATAGTTTTATTAATAGATGAACGTCCAGAAGAAGTTACTGAAATGTTAAAATTAATAAAAGGTGAAATAATTTCATCAACTTTTGATGAACCACCTTCAAGACATATTTATGTTTCAGAAATGGTTTTAGAAAAAGCTAAACGTTTAGTTGAACAAAAAAATGATGTTATAATATTATTAGATTCGATAACTCGTTTAGCAAGAGCATATAATTCTACAGCGCCAATATCTGGCAGAATTTTATCTGGTGGTATAGATTCAAAAGCATTACATAAACCTAAAAAATTTTTTGGAACAGCTAGAAATGTTAAAGAAGGAGGAAGTTTAACAATTATTGCAACTGCTTTAATTGATACTGGATCAAAAATGGATGAAGTAATTTATGAAGAATTTAAAGGTACAGGAAATATGGAAATACATTTATCAAGAAGAATTTCAGAAAAACGTATATTTCCTGCTATTAATTATAATAAATCTGGTACACGTAAAGAAGAATTATTAATAACAATTGAAGAATTAAAAAAAATGTGGATTTTAAGGAAAATTATATATATGATGAATGAAGTTGAAGCAATTGAATTTCTTTTAAAAAGATTAAGTATGACAAAAACAAATAAAGAATTTTTTAATATTATGAAAAAATAAAATTTTAAATATTTTATAAATAAAATTATATTTTATTATCTTTTAACCAACTTTTTAAAATTAATTTTGATGAAATAGAATCTATACATATATTTTTAATTTTATATTTTTTTTTATAAATATAAAATATAGATTTTGCTTCTATTGTGCTTAAATGTTCGTTATGAAAATAAATTTTAATATTAAATTTTTTATATATTAATATAGCAAATTTTAATATTAAAAAATTTAATAATCGATTTTTTTTATTGTTATTAATAGTTATTCCAATAATAATAAAATTAGGATTCCATTTAATTATTAAATATTTAATTTCATTCCAATTAATTTTTTTATTTTTTATTTTTAAAGATTTTAATAAAGATATTGTTTTTGTTACTTTTTGACTAATTGAAATTCCAATTTTTTTAATACCAAAATCAAAAGAAATTATCATATTTAATATTATTATAATTTAAAAATATTTTTTTATTATTATAATGATAAAATAATATTTTTATTATTAATTTTTAAAAAATATATTTTAATTAAATAATTTTTATTAAATATAATATTTTTAAATTTTAAAATATTTAAATATCCTATTAAATTATTTCCTAAATTAATTTTTATAAAATTTTTATTTTTTGAAACCATTTTCCCAATTATAAAATTATTTTTTTTATATATAGATAAAAAGATATTAAATAAATTATTTTTAAGTTGTTTAATACCTAAAGATATATGTTTATGTTTATAATCAATGTGTAAAATAATAACTTTAATTTTTTTACCATTAATGAATTTTTTTAATATTTTTTTATTATTAAAATTCCAAGAAATATCAGAAAAATGTATTAAACCATTAATATTATTTTTTAAATTTATAAATATACCAAAATCAGTTACAGATTTAATAATACCATTAATATTATCACCTTTTTTATTTTCAATAAAAAAATTTTTCCAAGGATTATTTTTAAATTGTTTCATACCTAATGAAATTCTTCTTTTTTTTTTATCAATATTTAAAATAAAAACTTTAATTTTTTTATTAATTTTAAATAATTTATTTAAAATTTTTTTTTTTTTTTTAATTTTTATTTCAGAAATATGTAATAAACCTTCAATACCTTCTTCAATTTTTACAAAACAACCATAATTAGTTAAATTACTTATTTTACCTTCTATTATTGAACCTTTAGGATATTTTTTTAAAATATTTTTCCAAGGATCTTTAAATCTTTGTTTTAAACCTAAAGATATACGCTTATTTAAACTATCAAATTTTATAACTTTTAAAATAACTTCATCACCAATATTTACAATATCACTTGGATGATTAATTCTTTTCCATGACATATCAGTTATATGCAATAAACCATCTAATCCACCAACATTTATAAAAGCTCCATAATCAGTTATATTTTTAATAATACCTTTAACATTTATACCTTTTTTAATTATTTTTAATTGTTTTTTTTTTAAAATATTTTTTCTAAAAATAATAGCAGCTTTTCTTGAAACAACAATATTGTTTCTTATTTTATCAATTTTAATTACTTTAAATTCTAATTTTCTATTTTCTAGATGTTTTATATCTCTTAAAGGTCTTATATCAATTAATGAACTTGGTAAAAAAGCTTTAATATTATTTAAATTAATAGAATATCCACCTTTCGTTTTACTTTGTATATATCCAAACATGCTTATAGAATTTTTAAGTATATTTTTTAAAAATAACCATTTTTCATTATTTTTAGCTTTTTCACGAGATAATATTGTTTCACCATAACCATTATCAAAATTTTCTAAAATAACATTAATTATATCACCAGGTTTATTTTCTATTTTTCCTTTTTTATTTTTAAATTCTTCTATTGGAATTAAAGATTCAGATTTAAATCCTGCATCTATTGTAACAAATTCTTTATTAATAGATTTTATATATCCTTTATATAATAAATTTGATTTAATTTCTAATTTTTTTAAAACTTTTTTAAAAAAATTATTAAAAGATTTTATCATTTTTAAAAATAAATTATATTATTAATTATTTATTAATTTTAAAAAAAATTTTTAAAATAAAATATTTTAAAAAATATATTATTGTTAATATAAATTAATATTATTTAACATATAATATTCTACTTGTATTAGTTTTACCAGAAGTACCCATAACATCTCCATTAGTTACAACAATTAAATTACCAACAGATAATATTTTAATTTTACATAAATATTTTATTACATTTTTTATAGCAATTATACAATTATTATTAATTATATTTTTATAATATATAGGGGTAACACCTCTATATAAAGAAGATAAATATAATGTATTAATATTACAAGAAACAGCAAAAATAGGTATATCTGATAACATACGAGACATCATAAAAGGAGTTCTACCAGATTCAGTCATAGTTATAATTGCATTTACACCTTTTAAATGATTTGCGATATATACTGATGAAATAGCTATTGCATCTGATATACAATTAAATTGTATATTTAAAAATTTTTTATAATTATTAAAATTTGGAATTTTTTCTGCACCTAAACAAATATTAGACATAATATTAACAGTTTCAATTGGATATTTTCCTGTTGCTGTTTCAGCTGATAACATTACAGCATCAGTTCCATCTAAAACAGCATTTGCTACATCCATAACTTCAGCACGTGTTGGTATAGGATTATTAATCATTGAATTCATCATTTGAGTTGCAGTAATTACTGCTCTATTTAAAAACCTAGCACGATTTATTATTTTTTTTTGTGCTCCAATCAATTCGTGATCTCCAATTTCTACACCTAAATCACCTCGTGCAACCATAACAGCATCAGATGCTAATATAATATCATCTAAAATATCATCATTATATACTGTTTCTGCTCTTTCAATTTTAGAAATAATTTTAGCTTTACATCCTGCTTCATTAATTAAAAATCTAGCTTCTTTTAAATCTGAACTACTTTTTGGAAAAGAAATAGCTAAATAATCAATTCCTATTTTAGCTGCAAAAATAATATCTTTTTTATCTTTTTTAGTTAAACTTTTAGCAGATAAACCTCCACCTAATTTATTAATACCTTTATTATCTGATAATATACCTCCAAGAATCACTTTTGTAAAAATTTTATTTTTTTTTATTTTTAATACTTTAATTTGAATTTTACCATCATCTAATAATAAAATATTTCCAGGTATAATATCATTTATTAAATTTTTATATTCATAACCAACTTCAAATTTATTACCTTTAAATTTAGATAAATTATAATCTAAAACAAAATTATCACCATAATTTAATTTTATATAACCATTTTCAAAAGAAGAAATTCTAATTTTAGGTCCTTGCAAATCTCCTAAAATAGCCACATATTTTAATATTTCTTTTGATAAAAATCTTACTTTTTTAGAACGATTTTCATGTTCTTTTAAAGACCCATGTGAAAAATTAAGTCTTACAACATTAACTCCAGCGTATATTATTTTTTTTAAATTATCATTTTTATCTGTAGTAGGTCCTAAAGTTGCAATTATTTTAGTTTTTCTAAATTTTTTAAACAATTTATCCTCATAATATTTTAAATAAATTAATTAATTTTTATTTATTATTAAATTTTAATAATTTTAATTAATATTTTTTTAAAATTAAAATTTTAATATTTATAAATTAATTTTGGTTTTTTATTTTTTAAAACAACTTGTTTATTTATAATAATTGAAATATTTTTATGTTTTAAAGAAGGTAATTTATACATAACATCTAAAAGTATTTCTTCTATAATATTTCTTAAACCTCTTGCTCCAGTTTTATTATTAATAGCTTTTTTTGAAATACATATTAAAGCACAATCAGTAAATATTAAATTTAAATTTTCCATATAAAATAAAATTTGATATTGTTTAATTATTGAATTTTTTGGTTCTTTTAAAATTTTTAATAAAGCTTTTTCATTTAAATCATTAAGTGTTGCTATAATTGGTAATCTTCCAACAAATTCTGGAATTAAACCAAATTGTATTAAATCTTCTGGAATAATTTTTGAAAAAAATGTTTTTTTTTTAATTTTTTTTATATTTTTTTTTATATTAGCATTAAAACCAATTCCAGTATTTTTATTAATACGTTGTAATATAATTTGTTTTAATCCTGAAAAAGATCCTCCACATATAAATAATATTTTAGATGTATCAATCTGAATAAATTCTTGTTGAGGATGTTTTCTACCACCTAAAGGTGGTACTAAAGAAATTGTACCTTCAATAATTTTTAAAAGTGATTGTTGAACTCCTTCTCCTGAAACATCTCTAGTAATTGAAGGATTATTAGATTTTTTAGCTATTTTATCAATTTCATCTATATAAACTATTCCGTGTTGAGCAGCTTCAATATCATAATTACAATTATTTAAAAGTTTTTGTAATATATTCTCAACATCTTCACCAACATAACCAGCTTCAGTTAATGTTGTAGCATCTGCTATTGCAAATGGTACATAAAGATAATTTGCTAATGTTTCAGCAAATAATGTTTTACCACTTCCAGTAGGACCTATTATTAAAATATTACTTTTTTTTAATTCTAAAAATTTTTGATCAGAATTATTTTTTAATCTTTTATAATGATTATAAACAGCAACAGATAAAATTTTTTTAGCTTTATTTTGATCTATTATATAGTCATTTAAATAAGAACTAATTTGACTTGGTATTGGTATATTATAAAAAATATTTTTAAATTTATAATATTCATTAAATTCTTTAAATATAATTTCATTACAAATATTAATACAATTATTACATATATAAACATATGGACCACAAATTAATAAATTTAATTTTATTTTATTATCATTACAAAAAGAACATATATATTTATTTTTTTTTTTATAATTTTTAATCATTTAACCTCTAATAAATTTTAAAAAAAATTAAATTATTTATAATTAACGATGTGTAAAAATATTATCTATTATTCCATATTTTAATGCTTCTTCTGAATTCATAAAATAATCACGATCTGTATCTAAATTAATTTTCTCTATTGATTGACCAGTATGAAATGAAATTAATTTATTCATTTTTTTTTTAATTTTTAATATTTCTTTTGTATGTATTTCTATATCACTAACTTGTCCTTGATATCCTCCTAATGGCTGATGTATCATAATAGAAGAATTAGGTAAACAAAAACGTTTTTTTTTTTTTCCTGACATTAATAAGAATGATCCCATTGAATATGCTTGACCTAAACATATTGTATTTATATCTGGTTTTACAAATTGCATAGAATCATATATTGACATACCTGAAGTTATTATACCACCTGGTGAATTTATATACATATAAATATCTTTATATGGATTTTTTGATTCAAGATATAATAATTGTGCTGTAATTAAATTAGCAACACAATCATCTATAATACCAGTTAAAAAAATTATACGATCTTTTAATAAACGTGAAAAAATATCATATGAACTAATACTATTATTTGATGTTTCTGTAACTATTGGAATTAATGATGATGTTTTATTAAAAATTTCTAAATTATTTTTATTATACATATATTTGTTCCTTAAAAATATAATAACATTATTTAAAATTTAATTATTTAATTTATTTAATATATTTAATTTTTAAAAAATTAAAAAATTAAATAAAATAACGTTGTCTTATAACTTCATATAAGACTATTCCAGTTGCAACTGATACATTTAATGATGTAATATTACCTTTCATTGGTATATTAATTAATTTATCACAATGTTTTATTGTTAATTTACGTAAACCATTATTTTCAGAACCAAAAATTAAAGCAATAGGAATGTTTAAATTAGTTTTAAATAAAAGATTATTTGTTTTATGAGTTGTTCCTATTATAATTATATTAATTTTTTTTAAAAAAATCAATGTTTTTGATAAATTTACAACATTAATTATAGGTATATTTTCAGAAGCACCACAAGAAGTTTTTTTAACTAAAGAGTTAATTCTAGCTGAACGATTTTTAGGGATAATAATTAAATTTACACCAGTAGCATAAGCATTTCTAATACAAGCTCCTAAATTTCTAGGATCTGTTATACCATCTAAAATTAATAAAAATGGTTTTTTAACATCTTTTATAATATTATAAATATTTATTTCTTTAAATTTTTTTAATTTATAAATTTCTGCTATAATACCTTGATGAACTCCATTAACTATTTTATTTAAATAATTAATATCACAAAATTTTATTAAAATATTTTTTTTTTTAAAATTATTAATAATTTTTTTAATTTTATAATCTTTTCTATTTTTTGAAATAAAAACTTTAATAAATCTTTTTGGTGATGTTAATAATAAATTTTCAATTGAATGAATACCATAAATTATTTCTTTCATTTTATATATTTAAACATTTAATTTTAAAAATATTTTTTATTTAATTATAGTATTTAAAATTAATTAAAATTATTTTATTAATTTTTATTAACTTTTAATGGAACTTCACCTGGTAAAAATAATGTTAAAAAACCTAAAAATGGTAAATAAGAACATATTTTATAAATAAAATTTACACTTGTAGAATCTGCAATATGACCTAATAATGCTGCCCCTAAACCACTAATTGCAAATGCACAACCAAATAATATTCCCGAAATAGTTCCAAATTTACCAGGAATTAATTCTTGTGAATATATTAATATTGAAGAAAACGCTGAAGCCATTATAAAACCAATAAATATTGTAAATATACTTATCCATGTTAAAGAAATATAAGGTAATAATAATGTAAATGGAGTTGCACCAAAAATAGAAAATAAAATAATATATCTTCTTCCAAATTTATCACCTAAAGGTCCACCAATTATACTTCCTAAAGTAATAGAAAATAAAAACATAAATAAATGCATTTGAGCATTTTGTACTGAAATACCAAATTTATGAATTAAATAAAAAGTATAATAACTACTAATACTAGAAAGATAAAAATATTTTGAAAAAAGTAATAAAATTAAAATAACTATAGGAATAAAAATTTGTTTTATTGAATATTTAAATTTATTTTTTGCAATATATTCTTTAATAGATTTATAATGTTTATTTTTATACCAACTTCCTACTTTATATAAAATAAACATAGATAATAAAGCAATTAAAGAAAACCATAATACGTTTTTAGTACCATATGGTACTATTATAACAGCAGCAAGTAAAGGTCCAAAGGCACTACCTAAATTACCACCTACTTGTAATAAAGATTGTGCTAATCCATGTTTACCTCCTGAAGCCATACTAGCAACTCTTGCAGATTCAGGATGAAATATTGAAGAACCAGTACCTACTAAAGCAGCAGCTATTAATATAAAAATAAATGAGTTAGCAATTGAAAGTAATATTATTCCAGATAACATAAAAGTCATACCTATTAATAAAGAAAATGGTTGTGGATATTTATCTATAAAAAATCCAATAACAGGTTGTAATAAAGAAGCAGTTAATTGATAAGTAAATGTTATAAATCCAATTTGACTAAAACTAAGTCTAAAATTTCTTTGTAATATAGGATAAATTGATAACAACAATGATTGTATTAAATCATTAAAAAAATGTGAAAGTGCAATTGCACCTAATATATAAAAAATTGGTTTTATTAATATGTTTTTTTTATGTTTAAACGTGTTAAATGTTTTATTTTTAATCATTAATCACCCAATTATTTAAATTTATAATTAAATTAATTAATATTAATTTATATTTTTTAATAAATAATATAAAAATATTATTATTAAAAAAAGTTATTAAATTATTTTAAATTTTAAGGAAAAAATGATTAATTTAAAATTATTAAAATATAATAATTTAATTAAAATTAAAAAATTTTTATTTTTAAAAAAATTTATATTAAATATAGAATATATAATTTTTAAAAAAAAATTTAAAAAAATATTACAATTAAAAATAGAAAAATTACAAACAAAAAAAAATTTTTTATCTAATTATAAAAATATAAAAAAAAAAAAAATATTTGAAAATAATAAAAAAATTAATAAAATAATTAAAGAAAAAAAAAATGTTTTAAAAAATTGTAAAAAAGATTTAATTAATTATTTATCAATTATACCAAATTTACCAGATAAATCAATTTTAAATTATAAATTATTTGATAAAGTTATAAAAATAAAAGGAAAAATTATAAAAAAAAATATTTATAATCATGTTGATATTGGTAAATATTTAGATGGTTTAGATTTTAATATTTCAACAAAATTAAGTTGTACACGATTTGTTGTAATGAAAGGAAAAATTGCACAAATGCATAGAGCATTAATACAATTTATGTTAAATTTACATACTAAAGAACATGGTTATATTGAAATGTATGTACCATATTTAGTTAATAAAAAAACTTTATTTTGTACTGGGCATTTACCTAAATTTAATAAAAATTTATTATATGTAAATTTTTATAATAAATTAAATAAAAATAATGAATATGCATTAATCCCAACAGGTGAAGTTCCATTAACAAATTTATTTAATAATAAAATTTTTAAAATAACACAATTACCTATTAAAATAACTACACATACACCTTGTTTTAGAGCAGAAGCTGGATCATATGGAAAAGAAAGTAAAGGATTAATTAGAATGCATCAATTTGATAAAGTCGAAATTGTTCAAATAGTTTCTAAAGAAAATTCTAATAATGCATTAGAAGAAATTACAAAACATGCTGAAAAAATTTTACAATTATTAGAATTACCATATAGAAAAATTTTAATATGTACAAATAATTTAAGTTTTAGTTCTTCTAAAACTTATGATTTAGAAGTTTGGATGCCTTCACAAAATAATTATTGTGAAATTTCATCATGTTCAAATATGAAAGATTTTCAATCAAGAAGAATGAATACAAAATATATAAATAAAAAAAAAAAATTTTTTGTACATACATTAAATGGTTCTGGTTTAGCAATTAGTAGAACATTAGCAGCAATACTTGAAAATTATCAAACAATTGATGGAAAAATTAAAATACCTAAAATTTTACGTTCATATATGAATAATATTAAATATATATAAAATTTTTTTTAATTAATTAAATTTATATTTTTTTACCAATATCTTTCAATAGTAATATTACCATTTTTAAAATTTGAATGTTTTTTCATATTTCTTAAATTTATTAATATTTTAATAGTATCTTTTATCATAAACGGATTTCCACAAATCATAACATGACATTTTTTATATTTTAATCCTATACCAATAGTTTTTTCTAATATACCGTTATTAATAAGTTCATTTATTCGACCATATAAAGTTCCAAAAATTTTTTCTTTACTAATAATATTTAAAACATGAAGTTTTTTAAAATATTTATTTTTTAATTTTATAATTTCAGAATTATAATTACAATTTTTTAAAAATTTATTAGCATGAATTAAAATTAAATTTTTAAAATGTTCTATATTTTTATTTTCATTTAATATAGATAAATATGGACCTATAGCAGTACCTGAACAAATCATCCATAATGTTTCACATTTAGGTATATTTTTTAATATAAAATTACCAAATGATTTTTTTGAAATTAAAATTTTTGAATTAATTTTTAATTTTGAAAAATTTTTACTTAATTTTCCATTATTTATTAATAATATATAAAATTCTAAATTTGGATTATTACAACTATTAACAAATGAATATGCACGTTGTATTATAATATTATTAATTTTAAAAGCAATTTTTGTAAATTGTCCTGATATAAATTTATCAATTTTAGCTTTAATAAAAAATTTAAATAAATTATTTGTACATTTTTCTATATTTAAAATTTTTCCAAATACCCAATTATTCATTTTATATTTAAATATTTATTTAATAATTTTTTAAAAATATTATATAATAAAATTTTTAAAATATTTTAGATTAAAATATTATTTAATTTATTTATTAAATTTAAATTATTATTTTTTTATATAAATATTAATATTATTTAAAATATTATTAAATTAAAATATACTTTATTAATATTTTTAAAATATATTATATTTTTTATTTTTTGAAATTTTAATTAATTACATTAATATTTTAATATAATTTTTTTAATTAATAAATGTATTTAATTCAATGATTCCACCACCTAAACAAAAATTTTTTAAATAAAATACAACATATTGACCTTTTGTTATTGAAATTATTGGTTTATTAAAATTTATTATAATATATTTTGAATCAATTGGAATAATAATGCATAAAATTAATTCTTGAATATAACGTGTTTTAATAAAACATTTAAAAGATTTTAATAATAATTTATTTTTAATCCAATATATTTTTTTTGCAATTAAATTTTTATAAAATAATAAACAATGTTTATTATTTTGAACTACAAAAATATTAGTTTTTTTTTTTTCTATTATATACCATGGTTTTTTATTTTTATTTTTAGTTTTAATATTAATTCCTTTTCTTTGACCAATAGTATAAAACATAATACCTTTATGAATACCAACTATTTGATTATTTTTTGTAATTATTAAACCTGGAATTATATTTAAAAAATAATTTAAAAAATAATTAAATTTTTTTTTTCCAATAAAACAAATTCCTGTTGAATTTTTTTTTTTTGAATTTATAAAATTTAGTTTTTTTGCAATATATCTAACTTCTTTTTTTTTTAAAAAACTAATAGGAAATAAAATACTTTTAAATTTTTTAAAATTCAAATTATGTAAAAAGTAACTTTGATCTTTTTTTTTATCATATGAACGTAAAAAAAAAAAATTATTTTTAATATTTTTAATATATGAATAATGCCCAGTAGCTATATAATTAGATTTAAGATTTTTAATAGCATAATTTAAAAATATTTTAAATTTAATTTCTTTATTACATAAAATATCAGGATTAGGTGTATTACCAATTTTATATTCTTTTAAAAAATATATAAAAACATTTTCCCAATATTCAGCAGAAAAATTAATTTGTTTTAATTTAATATTTAATTTTTTACAAATATTTTTTGCATCATGAAAATCTTTATATATATTACAATTTTGATTATTTTTTTCTTCCCAATTAATCATAAATACTCCAATAATTTTAAAACCTATTTTTTTTAAAATATAAATAGCAATTGAAGAATCTACTCCACCAGATACACCGACTACTATGTTTTTTTTAACAAATGACATTTATTTTTAAAAATAATTAATTAATTAATATTTAAAAAAAAAAATTTAAAAATTATTAAAATAATTTTTAAAATTTATTTAAATAATTATCTTAAATAAAAACAAAAATGAAATTAAAAAAAATTGCTAAAACTAAATTACCAACATCTTGGGGAGATTTTATTATGATAGGATTTAAAGAAATTAATACAGGTAAAGATCATTTAGCATTAATATTAGGTGATATAAAAAAAGAATTTTCAGTATTATCACGTATACATTCAGAATGTTTGACTGGTGATGCACTATTTAGTTTAAGATGTGATTGTGGTTTTCAATTAAAGTGTGCATTTGAAATGTTAAAAAAAGAAGGAACTGGAGTAATATTATATCACAGACAAGAAGGAAGAAATATAGGATTATTAAATAAAATTAAAGCATATTCATTACAAGATCGTGGTTATGATACTGTAGAAGCAAATAATAAATTAGGTTTTGCTGATGATGAAAGAGATTTTTCTTTATGTGCTGATATGTTAAAATTATTAAATATATATAAAATTCGTCTTCTTACTAATAATCCTGAAAAAATTAAAATATTAAATAATTATGGAATTACTGTTACAGAAAGAATACCATTAATAACAGGTTTAAATTCAAAAAATAAAAAATATTTAGAAATTAAAAAAAAAAAAATGGGTCATTTATTTAAATAAATTTTTTAAAAATTATTTAATTTAATTTTTTATAAATATTATATTTAAAATATTTAAATTAAATTTTTTAAAAATTATTTAATTTAATTTTTTATAAATATTATATTTAAAATATTTAAATTAAATTTTTTATATTTTTATTTAATTCAATTAACCATTTATCAATTCTATAATTAGTTAACTCTGGTTGTCTATCTTCATCAATTATTAAACCTATAAAATTATTATCATTTAATAAACTTTTAGATTTTTTAAAAATATATCCTGAATTTTTCCAATATCCAATTATATTAGCTCCCAAAGGGATTATAATATCATAAATATATTTTAATGCATCACAAAAATATTCAGAATAATCTTCTTGATCACCACAACCAAATAATGCAACATGTTTATTTTTAAAATTTATTTTTTTAAGTATTGGAAAAAAATTAAACCAATCAGATTGAGGTTCACCATAATACCAAGTAGGTATTCCAAATATTAAAATATTATAATTTTCTAAATTTTTTTTATTACTTTTAGATATATTATAAATTTTTGAAGAAATATTAATTTTTTTTTGTATAATTTTAGCAATTTTTTTAGTATTTCCTGTGTCACTACCAAAAAAAATACCTATTTTTTTTTTCATTAATATTTTCCTTTATATTTTTAATTTTTTATAAATTATTAAAAAATAAATAAGTTTATTTTTTATAATATTTTTATTAAATTTAATTTTATTAAGTTTTTATTTTTAAAATATTTTTTAAAACTTGATTATTTTTAATTATTATAATATAATAATTATTAATAAATTTTTAAATTTCAAAGCTACGTAGCTCAGAGGTTAGAGCACATTATTCATAATAATGGGGTCATGGGTTCAAATCCCGTCGTAGCTAAAACGGGTGTGGCGAAATTGGTAGACGCACCAGATTTAGGATCTGGCACTAATAAGTATACGAGTTCAAATCTCGTCTCCCGTATATTTGGGGTGTAGCCAAGTGGTTAAGGCACCGGTTTTTGATATCGGCATTCCCTGGTTCAAATCCAGGCACCCCAGTTATTTATTTATTTTTTGTTAATTTTTATATGGGTTTTTATTTTCTTTAAATTTTAATAATATTTTTGTTCCTATAATATTTAATTTTTTACTAAAATAATTAATTAAATATTTTTTATATAATTTTGTAATATTTATAACTTTATTACCATGTATAATAATAGTTAATGGATTATAATTACCTAAATGTGCATATTTAAATTTAATAGGATATCCTTTAAATATTGGTGGTTGATGTTTTATAATAGCATTTTTCATTACTTTATTTATTTTTGATGTTTTAATTTGTTTTTTAGAAGATTTATATGTATTTTCTATTGAATCTAATAAATTTTTAATTCCAATACCTTTTAATCCAGAAATATATTTTATATAAGTATTTTTAATAAATTTAAAAGAATTTTTAATAATATTTTTTTTTTCAATTATTTTATATTTATTAATTTTATCTAATTTATTAAATGCTATAACTAAAGAATAACCATTTTTAATAATAAAATTAATTATTAATAAATCTTTATTTGTTATATCTTTTACAATATCAATTAAAAATAAAACAATATCAGATTTTTTAATTAATTTTAAAATTTTTGATATATATAAAATATTTTTATTATTATTTTTTATATTAATAATTCCTGGAGTATCAATAATAATATATTTTATTTTATTATATATTGTTGGAATATATATACAATCATTAGTAGTTCCAGGTAAATTATGTACTATAATTCTTTCTTCATTTAAAATATTATTTATTAAAGTAGATTTACCTACATTAGGTTTACCTATTATAATGAGTTTAATTTTAATTTCTTTTTTTTTTTTTATTTTTTTTATTTTTTTTATTTTTATTTTTTTATTATTTTTTTTTAAAAATAAAATAATATTTTCAAAAAGAATATTTATACCATATCCATTATAAGAAGAAATAGGAAATATTTTATTATTAATTCCAAGTTTATAAAAATTTAAATTTTTTATTTTATAATTTACTTTATCTATTTTATTAATAATTAAAAATATTTTATCTTTAAATTCATAAATATATTTATTAAATATTTCATCTTCTGGTGTTAAATTTTCATAAGCATCAACTAAAAAAAATATTATATTACTTTTTTTTATAGATATAAAAATTTGAGCTGCTATTTTAATTTGTATATCATCTTTAAAATTATTAACTCCACCAGTATCAACAATTATAAAATTTTTATTTTTAATTTTTATATAACCATAATTACGATCTCTTGTTAAATTTAAAGAATTATTAACTAAAGATTTTTTTTTACATAATAAATAATTAAATAAAGTAGATTTTCCTACATTAGATTTTCCAATAATTGTTATAATAGGTATCATTTAAAAACTCCATTATTTTTATAAAAATATTTTATTATTTTTTATTATTAAATAATATTTTTAAATAAAAAATAATTTCATTTTTTGGTAATATTAATTGTTTTCTATTTATTATATTTTTTAATATAATATTTTTATTATATAATTCATTTTCTCCTATTATTAATACAAAATATGAATTAATATTTTGTGAATTAATTAATTGTTTTTTAATATTTAAATTATTATAATTAATATATATTCGTAATTTAGGTATTTTATTATGTATATATTCAACTAATTTTAGTTTATTTATATTTATATTTAAAATAATTATATTTAAATCTATTTTTAATTTATATTTAAAAATATTTTTAACATTTTTAAATAATAATATTAATCTTTCAAGACCAATAGCACATCCAATAGCTGGAATTTTATTTCCTCCTAATTGTTCAACTAATTTATCATATCTACCACCACCACAAATAGTTCCTTTTATACCTATTTTTTTTGTTATCCATTCAAAAACTGTAGAATTATAATAATCTAATCCTCTTATAATATTTTTATTTATATTATATTTTATACCATTTTTATTTAATATTTTACATAATTTATAAAAATGTATTTTTGATTTTTTATTTATATATTTTATTAAATTTGGAGCTTTTTTAATTATTTTTTTTATTTTAATATTTTTTGAATCTAATAAACGAATTGGATTTATATATATATTTTTAAAATTTAATAAATTTATATTTTTTTTTAAAAAAATAATTAAATCTTTGTTATATTTAATTCTATCTTCAATTGTACCTATTGAATTAATTTCTAATTTAATATAATTTAATAAACCTAATTTTTTCCATATTCTTAAAGTAATTAAAATTAATTCTGCATCTATTTCAGGATTTGGTATTCCAAATACTTCAATTCCAATTTGGTTAAATTGACGATATCTTCCTTTTTGTGGTCGTTCATAACGAAACATGGGACCAATATACCATAAACGTTGTATTTTATTATTTAAAAATTTATGTTCTATACCTGATCTTATACAACTAACTGTTGCTTCTGGTCTTAATGATATACTTTCTAAATTACGATCAAAAAAAGTATACATTTCTTTTTTTAAAATATCAGATTCCATACCTATTGTTTTATTAAAAAGATTAGATTTTTCTAAAATTGGTAATCTTATTTCATTATAACCATATGAATTTAATATTTTTTTAATTATATTTTCTATTTTTTGCCATAAATTAATTTCTTTTGGTAATATATCATTCATTCCACGTATTGATTGTATTTTAATATTCATTTTTTAAAAAAATTTTAAATATATTTTAAATTTATAAAAAAAATATAAAAATATTAATTATAATAAAAAATTATTTTAAAATATTGTTTTAATTTATACGATTTAATATTTTTCCAGATAATTGTCCACAAGAAGCATTAATATCATTACCTCTTTTTTTCCTAATAGTAACAATAAAACCATTTTTTTTTAATATTTTAAAAAAAGTATTAATTTTTTTTTTTGTACTACATATAAATTTTGATTTTAAAAAATTATTAAATGGTATTAAATTAATTTTACATGGTATATTTTTTAATATTGAAATTAATTTATATACATCTTTAGTATTATCATTAACATTTTTTAACATAACATATTCAATTGTTAAACCATTTTTATTTACTTTAGAATTATTAATATATTCTTTTGATGCTTTTAAAATATTTTTAATATTATATTTATTATTAATTGGTATTAAATTATTACGTATTTTATTATTTGTGAAATGCAATGATAATGCTAAATTAATATCAATTATGTTTTTTAATTTTTTTAAAGCTGGTATTATACCTACAGTAGATAAAGTAATACGATATTTTGAAAAATTTAAACAATATTTATCAACTATAATTAAAATTGAAGAAACAACATTTTTAAAATTTAATAAAGGTTCTCCCATTCCCATAAATACTATATTTGTAATATTTTTTAATTTTTTTTTTTTAATAATTTTTTTAACATTTAAAATTTGACTAATAATTTCTGAAATATAAAGATTTCTATTAAATCCTTGTTTACCTGTTAAACAAAATTTACACCCTACAAAACATCCAATTTGTGAAGATATACATAAAGTAGCACGATATTTTTCAGGTATATAAATAGTTTCGATTCTTTGTTTATCAATTTTCATTATAAATTTTATTGTTCCATCATTTGAATATATTATTTTATATATTTTAATATTTTTAATATTTAAAATTTTTTTAATTTTATTTAATATTTTTTTATTAATATTATTTATTAAATTTAAATCATTGATATAAAAATTATATATATAATTCATTATTTGTTTTGCACGAAATGGTTTTTCCCCTAATATTATTAAAAGTATTAAAAATTTTTTATAATTAATACTTAATATATTAATTTTTTTAATATTGATTTTAATAATTCCATTAAAAATAATTATTATATTTATAAATAAATATAAAAATTAAAAAATATTTTTTTAAAAATAATATTTTAAAAAATAAAAATTTTTATATTTTAAAATTATTAGGAGATATTTAAAAAAATGTTAAAACAACAAGTTGGTGTTATTGGAATGGGTATTATGGGAAAAAATTTAACTTTAAATATTGAAAAAAATGGTTATACAGTTTCAATATATAATAGAACTTCAAAAAGAACTAATAAAGTTATTTTTGAAAATCCTAATAAAAATATAAAACCATATTATACATTAAAAAATTTTATAAAATCAATAATAAAACCTAGAAGAATTTTTCTTATGATAAAATCTGGAAAAGCTACAAATGATATGATAAAAAAATTAATAAATTTATTAGATAAAAAAGATATTATAATAGATTGTGGTAATACATATTATAAAGATAGTATTAAACAAAATAAAGAACTAAATAAAAAAGGATTTTTATATATTGGTGCTGGTATTTCCGGAGGTGAAGAAGGTGCATTAAATGGACCTGCAATAATGCCTGGTGGTGATATAGAAGCATATAATTTAGTTTTTCCAATTTTTAAAAAAATAGCAGCTTATTATAAAAATGAACCTTGTGTTGATTATATTGGTAAAAATGGTTCTGGACATTATGTAAAAATGATACATAATGGTATAGAATATAGTGATATGCAATTAATATCAGAAACTTATTATATATTAAAAAAAGGTTTAAATTTAAATAATAAAGAAATAAGTGAAATTTTTAAATTTTGGAATGATGGAGAATTAAATAGTTATTTAATAGAAATAACAAAAAAAATTCTTATAAAAAAAGATATTTCAAATAAATATTTAATTGATTTTATATTAGATAAAGCATATAATAAAGGAACTGGTAAATGGATGAGTAAAAATGCATTAGATTTAGAAGAACCTTTATGTTTAATTACACAATCAGTTTTTTTAAGATACATTTCTTATATGAAAGATCAACGTGTAAAAGCTTCAAAAATATTATTTGGACCAAAAAAATATGTATATAAAATTAAAGATAAAAAAAAATTAATTGAAAAAATACGTAAATCTCTTTATTTTAGCAAAATAATTTCTTATGCACAAGGTTTTTCACAATTAAAAAAAGCTTCAATTAAAAATAATTGGAATTTAAATTATAGTAAAATATCTAAAATTTTTAGATCTGGTTGTATTATTCGAGCAAAAATTTTACAAAATATATATAATTCATATATAGAAAATCCTGAAATTGATAATATTATATTAACAAAATATTTTAATAATATTTTAAACAATTATCAAAATTCATTACGTGATGTAATTACATTTGCAGTACAAAAAGGTATTGCTTTACCAATTTTTTCTATTTCAATTTCTTATTATGATAGTTATAGAAATTTAAATTTACCATCAAATTTAATTCAAGCTCAACGTGATTATTTTGGTGCACATACTTATGAACGTATTGATAAAAAAGGTTTTTTTCATACTGAATGGTTAAAATAAAATATTTAAAAATAATTTATAAAATATTAAAAATGATTTAATATTTTACAAATTATTTAAAAAATTTTTAAATAATTTAAAATTATTTTAATTTTATATTATTTAAAAATTTTTTAATATTTTCAAAAAATTTTTTACTTTTTGGCATGTTTTTATTTATATTAATTAATTTATTTAAATTATTAAAAAATTTTTTTTGATTATCATTTAAATTAATTGGAGTTTCAATAATTATTTTATATATTAAATCTCCTTTGTTCGTATTATTTAAAAATTTTGTTCCTTTTGCTTTTATTTTAAATAATTTTCCAGTTTGTGTTTCAGATGGTATTTTTAAATTAATATAACCATTTAAAGTTGGTACTTTTATTTTTCCTCCTAATAATGCAGTAAAAAAATCAATAGGTACTTCACAATATAAATTGTTATTTTTACGTTTAAAAATATAATGTTCTTTTATTATTATATGAATATATAAATCTCCAGATGAAGATCCGTATTTTCCAGCTTCACCTTCTCCTGAAATTTTAATATTATCTCCATTATTTAAATTAGATGGAATTTTAATTAAAAGTTTTTTATTTTTTTTAATTCTTCCTATACCTTTACAAATATTACATACATTTTTAATAATTTTTCCTTTTCCATTACATTTTGAACATGTTTGTTGTAATGTAAAAAATCCTCTTCTAATTTGAATTTGTCCATCTCCATTACATGTAGTACAATTTATTGTAGAATATCCTTTTTTAATTCCTTTACCATTACAATATAAACATGTTACAAAAGTTTGAAATTTAATTTCTTTTTTTATACCTTTTAATGATTCTTCTAAACTCAATTCTATATTATATTTTAAATCAGAACCTTTATTATTATTTTGATCATAGTTATTGTCGAACATATCACCAAAAACATCACCAAAGATATCGCCAAAATTTGTTTCATATGTAAAACTATTACTAGTATAAGATTGTTCAAAGGCATTATGCCCATATTGATCATATGCAGAACGTTTTTTTTCATCACTTAAAATTTCATAAGCTTCCTTTATTTCTTTAAATTTATTTTCTGCATCTTTGTGTTTATTTCTATCTGGATGATATTTCATAGCTAAACGTTTATATGCTTTTTTTATTTCTAATTGACTTGAAGATTTTGATACTCCAAGCAATTTATAAAAATCTTTTTTTGACATTTAAATTCCTTAAAAAAAATGAGTATAGATTTTCTATACTCTTTTTTTTAATTAAAATTTTATAAAAATAATTATTTTTTATCTTTTACTTCTTCAAATTCTGCATTATCTATATCATCTTTTTTATTTTTATTATCATTTATATTAGAATTTTTATTATTTTCTTTTGATAAAGATAATAATTTTTCAGATGCTTTTATTACTAATTCAATATTATTTTCAATAGCAATTTTATCATCTTTTTTAATTACTTTCTCTAATTCTTTAATTGAATTTTCAATATTTTTAATATCTTCTTTTGGTAATTTATCACCTACAGAAGATAATTGTTTTTTAGTATTATGAATTATATGATCAGCTTGATTTTTAATTTGTACAAGTTCTTCAAATTTACGATCAATTTCAGAATTAATTTCTGCATCATTTATCATTTTTTTAATTTCTGATTCTTTTAGTCCAGATGATGCTTTAATAGTTATTTTTTGTTCTCTTTTAGTATTTTTATCTTTTGCAGATACATTAAGAATACCATTAGCATCAATATCAAATGTTACTTCAATTTGTGGAGTACCTCTTGGTGCTGATTTAATTCCATCAAGATTAAATTGTCCTAAAGATTTATTATTTTTAGCTATTTTTCTTTCACCTTGTAAAATATGTATTGTTACTTCATTTTGATTATCTTCTGCAGTTGAAAAAATTTGACTATATTTAGTAGGTATTGTAGTATTTTTATTAATTAAAGTAGTCATTACTCCTCCCATTGTTTCTATACCTAAAGATAAAGGAGTTACATCTAATAATAAAACATCTTTAACATCACCTGATAAAACACCTCCTTGAACTGCTGCACCAATAGCAACTGCTTCATCTGGATTTATATCTTTTTTAGGTTTTTTTAAAAAGAAATTTTCTACTTTATTCTGAATCATTGGCATACGAGTTTGTCCACCAACTAATAAAACATCTTGAATATCTTTTATTTCTATTTTAGCATCTTTTAAAGCAATTTCTAAAGGTTTAATTGTACGATTTATTAAATCTTCAACAAGTGATTCAAATTTTGCACGTGTTATTTTTATATTCATATGTTTAGGACCATTTGCATCTGCAGTTATATAAGGTAAATTAATTTCAGTTTGTTGAGTTGAAGATAATTCAATTTTTGCTTTTTCAGCAGATTCTTTTAAACGTTGCATTGCTAAAGAATCTTTTTTTAAATCAATAAATTGAGTTTTTTTAAATTCTTCTACTAAATAATTAATTAATCTATTATCAAAATCTTCTCCACCTAAATGTGTATCTCCATTAGTAGAAAGAACTTCAAAAGTTTTTTCACCATTTACTTCATCAATTTCAATAATTGAAATATCAAAAGTTCCACCACCTAAATCATATACAGCAATTGTTCTATTTCCTATTTTTTTATCTAAACCATATGCTAAAGCAGCAGCTGTAGGTTCATTAATAATTCGTTCTACTTTTAAACCAGCAATTCTTCCTGCGTCTTTTGTTGCTTGTCTTTGTAAATCATTAAAATATGCTGGAACAGTTATTACAGCTTTATCAATTTTTTCACCTAAATAATCTTCAGCAGTTTTTTTCATTTTTTTTAATATTTCAGCAGAAATTTGAGGTGGTGCAATTTTTTTATTTTTTATTTTTAACCAAACATCACCATTTTCTGAAGAAATTATATCAAATGGCATATTTTTTTGATCACGTTTTATTTCTTTATCATCAAAACGTCTTCCTATAAGACGTTTAATAGCAAAAAAGGTATTTTTAGGATTAGTAATAGATTGACGTTTAGCTGGTTGTCCAACTAAAATTTTATTGTCTTGAGTATATGCTATAATTGATGGTGTAGTACGTTCTCCTTCAGAGTTTTCTATTACATGTGCTTTATTATTTTCCATTATTGCAACACATGAATTAGTTGTACCTAAATCAATACCTATAATTTTTCCCATTTTTTTTTATACTTTTAAAAAAATTTATAATGTTAATTAATATATAAATATTTTATAAATTTGCAAAAATATATAATTTAATATATAATGTATTTTATTAAATAATTTAAAAATTATATAATTATTTAAATTATTTTAAATTTTAAATAATTTTAAAACAAATTAAAAAAAAATATGAATAATGAAAATTTAAAACATATTAAAAAAATTTTAATAAATTTGTATAATGATATAATAAATAAAAAAAAAAAATTTAAAAAAAATTATTTTAAAAATATTAATTATCCAGATTTAATGGATAGAGCATTTCAAGAAGAAGAAAATAATTTTAAATTAATTTTTAGTGATAGAGAATATAAGTTATTAAAAAAAATTGAGAAAACTTTAAAAAAAATTAAAAAAGATAAATTTGGAAATTGTGAGTGGTGTGAAAAAAGAATAAATATTGAACGTTTAAAAATTAATCCTATTGCTGAATTATGTATTGAATGTAAAAGAATATCTGAAAAATAAATTAATTATATAAAAATATTTTTATAAAATTATATTATTTAAAAATAAAAAGTTTATATTTTATTTATATTTTTATAAAATATTTTAAAATTATGAAAAACAATTATTTAATTAATGAAGTTATTAAAAATATAAAAAATGGAAAAAAATATTTAATAGCTTTTAGTGGTGGTTTAGATTCAAGTGCACTTTTACATATATTATTTTATTTAAAAAAAAAATATTTTAAAAATATTAAATTACGTGCTATACATATTAATCATAATTTAAATATTAATTCAAATATTTGGGAAAAAAAATGTTCTTTATTTTGTAAAGAAAGAAATATAAAATTAATTATTAAAAATGTAAACATAACTAAAAAAAGTAATTTAGAAGAAAATGCTAGAAAATTACGTTATAATATTTTTAAAAAAATAATTTTAAAAAATGAAATTTTATTACTCGCACATCATTTACAAGATCAATGTGAAACATTTTTTTTAGCTTTAAAAAGAGGTAGTGGACCATCTGGTTTATCATGTATGCCATTAAAAAAAAAAAATTTTTTTTATATATTAAGACCATTTTTAAATATAAATAAAAAAATAATTAAAAAATTTGTTTATGAAAATAAAATTAAATATATTGAAGATGATAGTAATTATAATATTAAATTTGATAGAAATTATTTAAGATTAAAAATTTTACCTTTACTTGAAAAAAGATGGCCAGAATTTTTTTTATCAATTTCAAAAAGTATTTTTATTTGTGTTAATCAAGAAAAAATTATATATAATTTTTTTAAAAAAAAAATAATTAAAATACAAAATAAAAAAAAAGCATTATCTATTAATTATTTAAAAAAAATTTCTTTATTTAAATGTTTTTTATTAATAAGATATTGGTTAAATCAATTTAATATTAATAAAATTTCTTTAAAAATGATTAAAACAATATGGTATGAAATTGCTTTATCTAATTTAAACGCAAAACCAAAAATTAAAAGTAAAATTTATCAAATTAATAGATATTCTAATTATATATATTTATTACCTAATATGTATAATATTAAAAATATTGTTATGAATTGGTCATTAAATGAACCTTTAATACTTCCTAATAATATTGGAAAATTAATAATTAGTAAAACAGATGGATATATTTTACAAGCACCTAAAAAAAATCAAAAAGTTAAAATTAAATTTTTTTTAAAAGGTTTATATTATATTATTGGTAAAAAATATTCAAGTAATATTAAAAAAATATGGAAAGAATTAGGTATTGCACCATGGTTAAGAAATAGAATTCCTTTATTATTTTATGATGATAAATTTATATCAGCTATTGGAGTTTTTAATATAAAAAATAATTTTTTAATAAAAAAAAAAATAATAATAAAAATTATTAAATAAATATTTAATATTATTAAATTATTTTAAATTTATATTATATATTATAATAAAATAATTTAATAATAAAAATAAAATTAAATATTTAATTTTTTTAAACATATTTTTTTATAATTTAATTTTTTATTATTTATTTATTTATAATAAAAATAATAAATTTTTTAATAATTTTTTATATTAATTATTTTTAAATATTTAATTATTTATATTATTTAAAATTTTTAATTTTAAATATTTTATATTAAAATTAAATATAAAATAAAATATTATAAATATTTATATTAAAGTATAAAATGACAAAAGTTAAAAATATTGAAATGAAAGGAATAGTAATTGAAACGCTATCAAATGCTATGTTTAGAGTAAAATTAGAAAATGATAGTATAATTACTACATATATATCTGGAAAAATTAGAAAAAATTATATACGTATTTTAACAGGGGATAAAGTTATTGTAGAATTTACAAAATATAATTTAAATAAAGGTAGAATTATTTTTAGAATATCTTAATAATTAAGAAATATTAATATAAAAAAATTTTTTTATTAAATATATTTAAGGAAAAATAAAATTATGAATTCTATAAATTTTAAAAAAATTAAAAATTTAGGAAGAAATTATAAAAAAATAAAAATAATTTTTAATAATGTTAAAAAAATTAATAATAAAATAATTTTAAAAAAATTAAATAATGAATATAAAAAGATAAAAAATATTAATTTTTTTTTAATAAATTGGAAAATTATAAGATTAGAATTAATAAATATATTAAATTTATTAAAAGATTATGATTTATATAATTTAGCTATTGAAGAATTAATTAAAATTAATAAAAAAATTAAAAAATTAGAAAAAAAATTTTTAAAATATTTATTTAAAAAAAAAAAAAAAAATAATTGTTTTTTAGAAATTAGAGCTGGAACAGGTGGTAATGAAGCAGCATTATTTTCAAAAAAAATTTTTAAAATGTATTTAAATTATTTTGAAATTAAAAAATGGAATGTTAAAATTATAAATATAAATAAATGTGAATATGGTGGTTATAAAGAAATAATTTTAAAAATTTTTGGATTTAATGCATATGAAAATTTAAAATTTGAATCTGGTGGTCATAGAGTTCAAAGAATTCCAGAAACAGAATCAAAAGGTCGTATTCATACTTCTACTTGTACAATAGCAATATTACCTGAAGTTATTCAAAAAGAAATAAATAATATTAATTTAAATAATATTAAAATAGATACTTTTAAATCATCTGGTGCTGGTGGACAACATGTAAATACAACAGATTCAGCTGTTAGAATAACACATATTCCAACAAATATTGTTGTAGAATGTCAAAATGAAAGATCACAACATAAAAATAAATCAAAAGCATTTGAAGTATTAATTGCAAGAATTAAAAAATTAGAATTATCAAAACGTAAAAAAAAAATATCTATTGAAAGAAAAAATTTATTAGGTACTGGAGAACGTTCAGATAGAATTAGAACATATAATTTTCAAAAAAGTCGTATTACAGATCATAGAATAAATTTAAATTTATATTGTTTAGAAGAAATAATGAATGGAGATCTTGATATAATAATAAAACCTTTATTTAAGAAATATGAAATTAATAAATTGTATATTTTTTTAAAAAGTATTAATTAAATATTTAAATTATTATTTTCATTAATATTTATAATGATTAATAAAAAAAAAGCTAATTTAAATTATATTGTATATAATAAAAAAATAAATTTTTTATATTATATAGAAAAAACATTTGAAGCAGGTTTATCATTATTTGGTTGGGAAGTTAAATCATTAAGATTTAATAAAATAAATATTGAAAATAGTTATATAAAATTAAATAATTTAAATGCTTTTTTAATAAATTGTAATATTATACCTATTAATAATTTTTTTAAAAAAAAAATAAAACGTTAATTCAATTATTATTAAAAAAAAAAGAATTATTATTTTTATTTAATAAAATTAAAAAAGATGGATATACTATAATACCAATATCTTTATATTGGAAAAAAAATTGGAGTAAATTAGAAATTGGTTTAGCAAAAGGTAAAAAAAAATATGATAAAAGAATAAGTATAAAAAATCGTGAATGGAAAAAAACAAAAAATCTTATTTTAAAAAATACTTGTAAAAATTAAAAAAATATATATATTATTATTGGGGTTGTTTTGGATTCGACGAAATTTTGAATATTTTTAAAGCATGTCGAGGAATGGTTGGCCTCGTTAAAAAACCTAAATTTAAATAAATGTAAAAAAAAATAATTCTTATTCTTTAGCTGCTTAAAAATTTTAAATTATAATTATAAAAAATATAAATATTTAAAAAATTATTATTCTATATATTAATTATTAATTTTATGTCTTATATAATTAATAAATAAAAAAAAGACTAAACATGTAGATTTAAAATTATAAATAATTTCGGACGCGGGTTCAAATCCCGCCAACTCCAAAATTTTTTAAATTTTTATTATTAATATAAAATAAATATAATTTTAATTTAAAATATTAATTTATTTAAATTTATTAATTTTAAGACAATTTAATATATCTTTTAATGTATTTTGTTTTAATATTAAATTTGCTAATTTTTTAGAATCTTTATATTTATTATTTCTTATAATGTTTTTAATTTGTGGAATATAACTAGAATTCATACTAAATCCGTCTAATCCCATTCCTAATAATAATAAAGTAACTTTTTCATCACTAGCAAATTCTCCACACATACTTACATATTTATTATATTTATGTGCATCATCAATAATTTTTTTAATTATTTTTAAAACTGATGGATTTAATGGATTATAAAGATGAGATACTAATTTATTACCTCTATCTACCGCTAATGTATATTGTGTTAAATCATTAGTACCAATACTAAAAAAATCAACTTCTTTAGCAAATTCTTTTATCATCATTGCAGCTGATGGCGTTTCTATCATTATTCCAATTTTTATATTTTTTTTAATTTTTTTTTTTTTTATTTTTAATTCTTCTTCAATATTTTTTAATTCATATTTAAGATAATAAATTTCTTCAATAGTAGTTATCATTGGAAACATAATTTTTACATTACCATAAATAGATGCTAATAAAATAGATTTTAATTGATTATATAATATTTCTTTATAATCAATTGATATTCTAATTGCTCTCCAACCTAAAAATGGATTATCTTCTTTTAAAAAATTTAAATATGGTATATTTTTATCTCCTCCAATATCCATTGTTCTTATAATTATAGGATTATCTTTATTTTTTTTAAAAATATATTTATATGATTTAATTTGTTCATTAATATTAGGTAAATTATCACGATTCATAAATAAAAATTCAGTACGATATAAACCAATTCCTTCAGCCCCATATTTTTTAATAAATTTTATATCATGTAAATTGCATATATTAGCAAAAATTGAAACTTTATGACCATCAAGAGTAATTGCTGGTAAATTTTTATTTTTTTGTAATTTTTTTTTATCTTTAATATATATATTATTTTTCTTTTTTATTAAATTAATAGTTGATAAATCAGGATTTATATATATTTTATTATCATTTGCATCTAAAATTATATAATCATTATTTTTAATAATTTTTGTTACATTATATGTATTAATTATAGCAGGCAATTCAAGAGATTTTGCCATAATTGAAGTATGAGAAGTAATACCTCCTAATTCTGTAATAAAACCTAATACTTTTTTTAAGTCTAATTGAGCAGTTTCTGAAGGAGTTAAATCTTTTGAAATAAGTATAACTTTATCTTTAATATAATTTAAATTTAATATATTATAATTTAAAATATTTTTTAATAATCTTTTACCTATATCATTTATATCATTAGCTCTTTCTTTAAAATAATTATTTTTAATTTTTTTAAATGTTTTTATTTGTTTATTAATAATTTTATTAACAGCATAATCTGCTGTTATTAATTTTTTTTTAATAAGATAAATTATTTCATTTTCAAATTCATAATCTTCTAATATCATAATATGGCTATTAAAAATTTCTTCTTCTTTTTTGCTTATTTTTTTTTTATTTATTTCTTTAATTTTTTTAATTTGTTCAATTGTTTTTTTTTGACCAATATAAAACCTTTGAATTTCTTTATCTATATTTTTTTTTAATATATTTTTTTTATTAATTAATATTTTTTCATCTTTTAACAATAACGCTTTACCAAAAGCAATTCCTTTGGATACTGAAGTTCCTGAAATCATAAAAACCTTGGTTTTTTTTATTTTAAATTTTTAATTATTTTTATTATTTGTTCTAAAGCTTCTAATTCATCTTTTCCTTCAATTAATAAAAGTATTTTATCACCTTGTATTACTCCTAAAGTTTGAACTTTAAAAAGACTTTTTGCGTTTACTTTTTTTTTTTTATATTCTATAAAAATTTCAGATTTAAATTTTTTACATGTTTTAACTAAAATTGCAGCAGGACGAATATGTAATCCATTTTCAGAATTAATAATAATTTCTTTTTTTAACATTTATTTCCTTAAAAAAAAATTATTTATTATTTTTTTTAAAAATTTTTAAATATAATTTATTATATAAATTATTATATAAATTAATTTTTATAATATAATTTCCAATTTTTTTAATTGTTTTTTTAATATAAATAAATTTTTTTTCAATTTTTATATTATAAAAATTAATAAGATTAATTATTTGTTTATATCCTAACGTACTATATAAATTACCATTTTTATCACATTCAATAAAAAAATAAATTTTAATTATTTTTTTATTTTTAATTAAATTTTTATTAATTATATTTTTTAAAAATGTTTTTTTTTTATTAATATAATTTATTGCTATTCCTTTAGGAATTAAAAAATTATTTGCATAACCTGATTTTATATTTATTTTATTTCCTATATTTTTAAATTTTAAAAGTTTATCAAGTAAAATTATTTTCATTTTTAACTCTTTTATAAAAATTATTTATGATTATCTGTATAAGGGAAAAATGATAAATATCTTGCAATTTTTATTGCACGTGATAATTTACGTTGAAATTTAGCACTTACTCCAGTAATTTTACTAGATATAATTTTTCCATTTTCATTAATATAATTTTTAAGTAAATTTATATCTTTATAATCTATTTCTTTAATTTTTTTTTTTAAAAAAAAACAATTTTTTTTTTGTTTTAAATATTCCATTAAATATTTCCTTTTAAAAATTTTAATATTTTATTATTTTTTTAATTATTTATTTTTTAATATTTTTTTTTTTATTTTTAAATATTGGTGAATTTTTAGTTATAGCTTTTTTAGTACGTATAATAAATTTTCTTAAAATAAAACTATCAAATTTTATTTTTTTTTCAAATTCAATAATTTTTTCTTTTGTCATTTCAATATTTAAAAGAACATAATAAGCTTTTTTATTATTTTTAATTTTATATGAAAGTTTACGTTTACCCCAATTTTCTATTCTATAAATTTGTCCTTTATTATTTTTAATATAATCACTATATTTTTTAATCATTTTTAATATTTTATTATTTTCATTTGGATCAAACATTATAATAATTTCATAAAATCTCATAATTTTATCCTTAATTTTTTAATAAAAATTAATATTTATTTAAACAATTTAAAGGTTTTGATAAACCAGAAATTTTATTAATTTTTTGTGCAGGATTTTTATAAAATAATTTATATATATATGTACTATTACCTTTTTTTATACCATATTTATAATATAATATTTTAACTATAATTTTAATATTTGGTGAATAATTTAAAGTATTATAAAATTTACGAATTAAATAAATTATTTCCCAATGTTTTTTAGTTAAAAAAATTTTTTCTTTTTTAGATATAAACATTGCAATAATTTCATTCCATATTTTTTTTTCAATAATATAACCATAAATATCTGTTTTAATAATATTATTATTAAACTTTAACATAATTTAAATTTTAAAATATTTAAAAATATTTAAAAAATATTTGGAGGAGTGGTCGAGTGGTTTATGGCAGCGGTCTTGAAAACCGCCGAGGGTTAATAACCCTTCGTGGGTTCGAATCCCACCTCCTCTTTTTAAAAATATTTTTTATAATTTATTATATTTAATATTTTTAAAATATTAAATAAAAAAATTTTAAAATATTTAAAAATTGGAATATTTTATGAAAAATTATAAAAATACTTTAAATTTACCAAAAACTAATTTTCCTATAAAAAATAATTTTATTAATCAAGAATTAAATATTATATCATATTGGAGTTTACAAAAAATATATAAAAAAATACGTGAATCTAAAAAAAAAAAAAAAACTTTTATTTTACATGATGGTCCATTATATGCAAATGGTAATATACATATTGGACATGCAGTAAATAAAATTATTAAAGATATAATAATAAAATCAAAAGGATTAGAAGGATTTGATGCACCTTTTGTACCTGGTTGGGATTGTCATGGTTTACCAATTGAATTAAAAGTAGAAGAAATTTATAAAAAAAAAAAATTATCAAATTCTGAATTTAGAGATAAATGTCGTATTTATGTTAATAAACAAATTTCAAATCAAAAAAAAACTTTTATTCGTTTAGGAATTTTAGCAGATTGGGAAAATCCTTATTTAACAATGGATTTTAATATAGAAGCAAATATAATACTTGCTTTTAAAAAAATTATTAATTCAGGATATTTAAAAAATGGTAAAAAACCAATTTATTGGTGTATTAATTGTCAATCTTCTTTATCAGATGCAGAAATAGAATATCATAATAAAAAAACTTTAGGAATTTATGTATTATTTAATTTTTTAAAAAATAATGAAATTTTAAATAAATTTAATATTAAAATTGAAAAAAAAATTTCTTTAATTATTTGGACTACAACTCCTTGGACATTAGCATCAAATAAAGCTATTGCTATACACCCAGATGGAATTTATCAAATTATTAAAATTTTAAATAAATATTTAATTTTATCTAAAAATACAGTTAATTCAATAATAAATTTATTAAATATTAAAAATTTTAAAATTTTAAGTGAATTTAAAGGAATTGAATTACAATCATATTATTTAAAACATCCATTTATGAATTATAATATACCAATAATTTTAAGTAATCATATTGATTTAAATACTGGTAGTGGTATTGTTCATATAGCTCCTAGTCATGGATTAGAAGATTATATAATTGGTAAAAAATATTCATTAGATTTATCAACTCAAATTAATAAAAAAGGTTACTATATTTTAGGAACACATTCTTTATTAGATAAAAAATTCATTTTTGATGTTGATAAAATATTATTAAAAATATTAAAAAATAAAAAAAAATTTTTATTTGAACAAAAAATTTTTCATAAATATCCTTATTGTTGGCGTCATAAAACAAAGGTTATTTATAGAATTACTAAACAATGGTTTATAAAATTAAATAAAACAATACGTAATAATATATTAAAAAATATAAATCAAGTTAAATGGTTACCAAATTGGGGAAAAACTCATATTGAAAATATGATAAAAACAAGACCAGATTGGTGTATTTCTAGACAACGTATTTGGGGAGTTCCAATGACATTATTTGTAAATAAAAAAACTTTTAAAATTCATCCATTAAATAATAAAATAATTGATAATATAGTAGAAATAATTAAAAAAAAAGGAATACAAGCATGGTGGGATTTAGATAAAAAATTAATTCTTGGAAATGATAGTAGAAACTATTTTAAAATTAATGATGTTTTAGATGTTTGGTTTGATTCTGGAACAACTTATTATACTGTAATTAATAAAAGAAAAGAATTTAAAAATAATAATATTGATTTATATGTAGAAGGATCTGACCAATATCGTGGATGGTTTATGTCATCAATAATTACTTCAAATATAATAAAAGGTATTGCACCATATAAAGAAGTTTTAGTACATGGTTTTACTGTTGATAATAAAAAACAAAAAATGTCTAAATCTATTGGTAATATAATTAATCCTTTAAATATAATTAAAAAATTTAGTTGTGATGTATTGAGATTGTGGGTTGCATATACTGATTATACAAATGAAATTATAGTTTCTGATATTTCTTTACAAAATTCTTCAAAAATTTATAAAAAAATAAGAAATACTATTAGATTTTTATTATCAAATTTAAATGATTTTAATCCAAATAAAGATTCTTTAAAATTTGAAAAAATGCTTATTTTAGATTTATGGGCATTAAATTATACTATTAAAATTCAAAAAAAAATTAAAAAAGCTTATAATCAATATAATTTTAATAAAGTAGTTAAATATTTAATAAATTTTTGTTCAGTTAAAATGGGTGCTTTTTATTTTGATATAATAAAAGATCGTCAATATACTAATAAAAAAAACAGTATTTCTCGTAAAAGTTGCCAAACAGCAATGTATCATATTATAGAATCATTAGTACGTTGGATATCACCTATATTATCATTTACATCAAATGAAATATGGAATTATTTACCAGGAAAAAGATCAAAATTTATTTTTACTGAAGAATGGTATAATAAACTAATAATATATAAATCTAAAATTTTAGATGATAAATTTTGGAATGAAATAATTAAAATTAAAAATAAAATTAATAAAAAAATTGAAAATTTAAGAATTAAAAAAAAAATTGGTAGTACATTAGAAGCAAATATTGAAATTTATGCTAATAATAAATTAATAAAATATTTAAAAAAATTTAAAAATGAATTAAATTATTTATTTATTATATCAAATATTAAATTATTTATTTTAGATAAAATTAATAAAATTAATAATTTTAAAATATTTATTAATATTTCTAAAGAAAAAAAATGCAATCGTTGTTGGCATTATACTAATAATATTAGTAAAATATCTAAATATATAGGAATTTGTAATCGTTGTATTATTAATTTATTTGGTTTAGGAGAAAATCGTAAATTTATTTAATATTTTAATATTTAAGTATTTTTTTGATTTTTAATAAAATTTAATATAATATAATAATTATTAAAATATTTTTGGCCCTTTAGCTCAGTGGTAAGAGCAAACGACTCATAATCGTTTGGTCACTGGTTCAAATCCAGTAAGGGCCAATTTTATTTTTTAAATTAAATAAAATTTATAGAATAATAAATAATAATTAATAATTAAATTTATTAATGATTAATTATTTAAAAATTTTAAAAATTAATTATAAAAAAATATATTTTTTTATAATTAAGGTAAAATTTATAATGAAAAATATAAGAAATTTTTCTATTGTAGCTCATATAGATCATGGTAAATCTACTTTATCTGATCGTATAATACAAATTTGTGGTGGTTTAAAAAAAAGGGAAATGAAAAATCAAATATTAGATTCTATGGAATTAGAAAAAGAAAAAGGTATTACAATTAAAGCACAATGTGTTAATTTAAAATATAAAGCAAAAAATGGTTTAATTTATAAAATTAATTTAATTGATACTCCTGGGCATGTTGATTTTTCTTATGAAGTTGAAAGATCTTTATCAGCATGTGAAGGAGTATTATTATTAATTGATTCTACACAAGGTATAGAAGCTCAAACTTTAGCAAATTATAATAAAGCAATTAAGATGAATTTAGATATAATAATAGTATTAAATAAAATTGATTTACCTACATCAAATATTAATAAAGTTTCAAAAGAAGTAAAAAATATTTTAGGTATTAATAAAAATAAAATAGTTTGTTGTTCTTCTAAAACAGGTTTAGGAGTAATAAATATATTAGAACGTATTATATCTGATATTTCAGAACCTAAAGGTGATTCAAAAAATTTATTACAAGCTATTATTATTGATTTATGGTTTGATAATTTTTTAGGAATAGTTTCTATTATTTGTATTAAAAATGGTATTTTAAAATTAGGTGATAAAATTAAATTAATGAATT
Source organism: Enterobacterales bacterium endosymbiont of Anomoneura mori (assembly GCF_047159375.1). Taxonomy (NCBI): domain Bacteria; kingdom Pseudomonadati; phylum Pseudomonadota; class Gammaproteobacteria; order Enterobacterales; species Enterobacterales bacterium endosymbiont of Anomoneura mori. The sequence continues at coordinate 142,658 of NZ_AP031381.1, read as the reverse complement.
CTAAAAATATTTATAATATAGAACAATTAGGTATTTTTACACCAAAAAAAAAAAATTGTAATATTTTAACTTGTGGGGAAGTAGGATGGATAACTTATTCAATTAAAAATATAAATGATGTTAAAGTTGGATATACTATAACTTCTTTTTTAAATCCAGCTAAAAAATATTTACCAAAATTTAAAATAATAAAACCTAAAGTTTATGCAGGTTTATTTCCAATTAATTCTAATCAATATAAATTATTTAAAAAAGCTTTAGAAAAATTAAAATTAAATGATAATTCTTTATTTTATGAATCTGAAAATTCTTTAACATTTGGTTATGGTTTTAGATGTGGTTTTTTAGGTTTATTACATATGGAAATTATTAAAGAACGTTTAGAACGTGAATATAATTTAAATTTAATTATCACTAATCCTAGTGTAATTTATGAAATATTAACTAATAAAAATAAAATAATTTATATTGATAATCCAAATAAATTACCTAATAAAAATAAAATTAAAGAATTAAGAGAACCAATTGCAAAATGTAATATATTAACTCCAAAAAAATATTTAGGAAAAATTATAAAATTATGTATTGAAAAAAGAGGTATTCAAATTGATATTAAATATTTTAATGATCAAATTTCTTTAATTTATGAAATTCCAATGTCTGAAATTATAATTGATTTTTTTGATAAATTAAAAACTATTTCAAATGGTTATTCATCTTTAAATTATAATTTTAAATATTTTAAAATTTCTGATATGGTACGTGTTGATATATTATTAAATAATAAAAAAATTGATGCAATATCATGGATAATACATAAAAAAAAAACTAATATATTTTGTAAAAAAATAATTGAAAAAATAAAAAATTTAATTCCTAGACAACAATTTAATATTTCAATTCAAGTTTTAGTTGAATCGAATATTATTTCTAGTTATAAAATTAAACAACTTAGAAAAAATGTAATTTCTAAATGTTATGGTGGAGATATTACTCGTAAAAAAAAATTATTACAAAAACAAAAAGATGGTAAAAAAAAAATGAAAAAAATTGGAAATATTTTTTTACCTAAAGAATTTTTTTTAGTTTTATTAAAAAATTAATAAAAAATATTTTATTTTAAATAAAAACTATTATTTTTTTATAAATTAAATATTTAAAAATTATTTATAATAAATGAATAAATTAATAATTAATAAAATACAAAAAAAATTAGGTTATTATTTTAAAAATATAAATTTTTTATTTTTAGCATTAACACATAAAAGTATTAGTAAAAAACATAATGAACGACTTGAATTTTTAGGAGATTCAATTTTAAATTTTATAATTTCTAATATTTTATATAAAAAATTTCCATTAATAAATGATGGAGAAATTAGTAAAATTAAATCTGATTTAATAAATTCTAAAACTTTATTTAAAATATCTATTAAATTAAATTTATATAAATATATTAAAATAAATAAAAATATATTTAATAATAATAATATTAATATAAAAATATTATCTAATACATTTGAAGCTATTTTAGGAAGTATATTTTTAGATAGTAATATTAACACAATAGAAAAAATAATATTTAATTTATATAATAAAAAAATTAAAAAAATTTTTTTAATAAATAATAAAGACTATAAAACATTTTTACAAGAAATTTTACAAAAAAAATATATTAAAAAACCTAATTATTTAATTAAAAAAAAAAAAAAATTATTTATACAAAAAATTATTATTAATTGTAAATTAAATTGTTTTAGAAAACTTTTTTTTGGAATTGGTAAAAATCGTAATGATGCTGAACAAAATGTTGCAAAAAAAATAATTCAACAAATGGAAAAATAAATGAAAGAAAATATAAATTATTTTGTATCAATTATTGGTAGAACAAACGTTGGTAAATCTACTTTATTAAATAAATTAATTAATAAAAAAATTTCTATAACATCAAAAAAAAAAAATACAACAATAAACAATATTTTAGGAATTTATAAAAAAAATAATTATCAAATTATTTATATTGATAATCCAGGTTATTCTTTATATAATAATTTTTTAAATATTAAAATTAATAATAATTTATATGATTTAGATATAATAATTTATATAATTGAAGGAACTATATTAAAAAATGATGATAAAAAAATAATTAAAAAATTAAAAAGTATAAATTCTTTAATTATATTAGTAATAAATAAAATAGATATTATTAAAAATAAAATTTTTTTATTACCTTTTATTAATTATTTAAAAAAAAAAATTAATTTTTTTGAATTAATTCCTATTTCAGCAAAATATAATATTAATTTAAATATTATAAAAAATACAATATTTAAAATATTAAATAATAATAATAAAAATAATAATAACAGTAATATTAATAATAATTTTAATTATATAAATAATTATAATATTATTGAGATTATTCGTGAAAAAATAATAAGATATTTAGGTCAAGAATTACCATATTGTACTAAAATAAAAATTGAAAATATTACATTTATTAATAATAAATATAATTTTTTTGTATTAATATTAGTTAATAAAAAAAGTCAAAAAAAAATAATAATTGGGAAAAATGGTAATAAAATTAAAACAATTGGTACAATTTCAAGATTAGAAATTGAAAAAAAAATTAAAAAAAAAATTAATTTATTTTTAAAAGTTATTGTTGAATAATTATTTATTTATAAAATAAATAATTTAAAAATATATTTTTTATAATTAATTAAGGTAATTTATGATATTAATTAATTTTGATATTAATTATTTTATTCATTTAAAAAAAAAAAAAAAAAATTTTTTTAATGATTTAATAAAATTAATATTTATTTTAAAGCAATCAGGTATTGATAGTATAACAATAAATTTATTAAATTATTATGAAATAATAAATATAGAATATATTAAATTTTTAAAAAAAATAATTAAAATAAATATTAGAATTAAAATTAATATTGATGATAAAATATTAGATATTATTTTATACTTAAAACCTAAATATTGTTGTTTAATTTTAAATAAATCAATTAAAAAAAAAATAAATGAAATTTCTTTAGCAGTTAATTTAATTAAAAATAATAATATTAATGTTTCTTTATTAATAGAACCTAATTTATATCAAGTTGATACAGCTGTTAATATTGGAATAAAATGTGTAGAAATAAATACTAATACATATTCAGTATCTAAAAATATATATGAAAAAAAATATAATTTTAATAAACTTAAAAAAACATCAATATATAGTAAAAAAAAAGATTTAAAAATAATTTTAGGAAATGGAATAAATTATAAAAATATTAAGCAAATTATAAAAATTAAACAAATAAATGAAATTATTATTGGATATTCAATTATTAATAAAAGTTTTTTTATAGGTTTAAAAAAAGCTTTAAAAAAAATGAAATCAATTATTAAAAATAATATTTAATTTTTAAAAATATAATTATTTAAATATTTTATTTTTCAAAAGCATAAGTATTTTTAGTTTTAATATTACGTAAATAATAAAGTTTAGATTTTCTAATTATTCCTTTACGAATAATTATAATTTCATTAATTATTTTTGAATGTGTTTGAAATACTCTTTCAACACCTTCATTATTAATAATTTTACGAACAGTAAAAGAACTATTTAAACCTCTATTTTTAATAGCTATTATTACACCTTCAAATGTTTGAATTCTTTTTTTTTTTTCATCAAGAATCCATAATTTTACTTTTACATAATTTCCTGTACTTAAAAAAGGTATATTTTTATTAATTTGTGTTTTTTCAAAATTTTGAATAATATTTTTCATTTTTCCTTATATTAATTAATATTTTTAAAATTAAATTAATTTTATTATTTTTAATTTTATATCAACTTTTTTAATTGTATAATTTTTAACAAATGGTATCATAATTTCAAATTTTTTTTTAATAATTAAAACATCATTTGATCCAGTTTTTAAAATTTTTTTAACTTTTCCAATAATATAATTATTTGAATTTATTACTTTACATCCTAAAATATTTTTCCAATAATAATTTTGATTATTTAAATTTAATAATATATTAAAATCAATATAAATTTTTTTATTAATTAATAATTTTGTTTTATTTCTATTATTTATATTTTTAATTTTTATTATAATTTTTCTTTTTTTTATAATATATTTTTTAAATATAATTATTTTCCATTTTTTTTTTTTAATATATAATGGTTTATATTTTAATATATTTTCTTTTTTTTCAGTAAAAGAAAATAATTTTAATAATTCAAAATTTTTATAATTTCCACCTATTTTACCAACAATAATAGGTTTTTTAGGTATATTATATTTCATTATTTATATTATTTATTTTAAAAATTTTAATTATTTTTTTTATACGATGAGAAATATTTATACCTATTTTTTTCCAATATTCTAAACGTTTTTCACAAATATTTATATTTTTTTTTTTATAAATATTAATAGGATTAAAATATCCTATACATTCTATAAATTTTCCATTGCATGAATTACGTTTATCTGTTACTATTAATTTATAAAATGGATTTTTTTTATTTCCTATTTTTTTTAATTTAATTTTTATCATATTTAAAATTAATTATAAAGTTTATAAAATTTTTTTTAAAATTTAAATATTTAAATAAATAATAATTAAACATATTAAATATTTAATATTTTTTTTTTAAAATATTTAATAAAAAATTATTAATATAATCTAATTTTAAAAATATTGTCTTTTGTTTTATTCTATTTTTATATTCTATAAAACCATTTTTACAAATTTTATCATTTATTATTAATATATGTGGTATTCCAATTAATTCAGTATCTTTAAACATTACTCCTAATTGTTCATTTCTATCATCTATAATAACATCAATTTTTTTATTATATAATTTTTTATATATTTTATATGTTATATTTTTAACATTTTTATTTTTATGAAAATTTATTGGTAATATTGAAATTTGAAAAGGTGCTATTTCATTAGACCAAATAATACCTTTTTTATCATAATTTTGTTCTATAATAGCAGCTACTAATCTAGTAATTCCAATACCATAACAACCCATATTTATTTTTTTTTCTAAACCAAATTTATTTACAATTTTATTTTTAATTATATTAGAATATTTTGTACCTATTTGAAATATATGACCAATTTCTATACCTTTTTTTATAATTAATTTTTTTTTATATTTTTTATTAAATTCTTCATAATTAAAATTACGTAAATCATCAATTTTAATTAAAGGTAAATCACGTTTAAAATTAACTCCAAAAAAAATTTTTTTATTTTTATTAAATTTTATAATAAAATTTTTTATTACTATAACACTATAATCAACAATAATATCAATATTTTTAAAAAAAGATTTAATTGAATTATTATTTTTTTTTAATAAATTATTAACTTCTTCTTCTTTTATAAAAATTAATGGTTTATAAATATTTTTAAACTTTAATATTTTAATAATATTTAAATTATGATCTTCACGAATTAATAAAGCTGTTAATTTATTTTTGATATTTGATTTTAATAAAATAATTTTAACTATTTTTTTTTTAGGTATATTAAAATTTTTAATTATTTTATTAATTTTAAAATTATTTAAAAAATTTAAAATTCTTTTTTTTTCAATATAAAAAATAGTATTTAAAATATTAGGTTTAATTATTTTTATATTATTAATATTACTAACAGAATTAAATTTATTACAAAATATTATTTTTTTTTCTCCATTTTTAGATAAAATATAAAATTCATGAGATAAATTACCACCAATTTGACCTGTATCAGCTTTTAAAATACAAAAAATTAAACCAATTCTTTTAAAAATTTTAATATAAGTATTTAAAATATTATTATATGTTTTTTTTAAACATTTATAATTTTCATGAAATGAATAAGCATCTTTCATAATAAATTCTTTTGTTCTAATTATTCCAAAACGTGGGCGTATTTCATCTCTAAATTTAGTTTTAATTTGATAAAATTTTATTGGCAATTGTTTATATGAATTAATTTCATTTTTTAATATTTTATTTATAATTTCTTCGTTAGTTGGACTTAAAATAAATAATTTATTTTTTCTATCATATAATTTTATTAATTCTAAACCAAAATTTTTAAAACGTTTACTTTTTTTCCATAAATTTGCAGATTGCATTATAGGAATATTAATTTCAAGTGCTTCAATTTTATTCATTTCTTCACAAATAATTTTTTTTATTTTTTTTAGTACTTTAATTCCTGTAGGTAACCAAGCATAGGATCCAGAAAATAATTTACGTATCATTCCAGTTTTTAACATTAATTCATGACTTATTGTTTCTGTATTAATAGGTTTATTTTTCATAGTAGATAATAAATATTTACTAATAAACATTATTCTCTTAAATATTTTAAAATAATTTAATTTTAATTATATAAAAAATATTTTTTTTATTTTATTAAATAATTTTTTAAAAATAAATATTTTATGTTATTATTTTAGGAATATTTTCATCTTTACGTAAAGTCATTATTTCACATCCATTTAATGTAACTAATATTGTATGTTCATATTGTGCTGATAAACTTTTATCTTTTGTTTTAACTGTCCAACCATCTTTTGAAATAATAACTTCTTTTTTACCTAAATTAATCATAGGTTCAATAGTAAAAATCATACCTTTTTTTAAAATTAAATTATTTTTTTTTGTTTTAAAATGTAAAATTTGAGGCAATTCATGAAATTTTTTACCTATTCCATGACCACAATAATCTTTAACAATAGAATATATTTTTTTAGATTTAATAAATTTTTCTATTGTATTACCTATTATATTTAATTTAATTCCTGGTTTAATTTTATATATTGATAAATATAAACTTTTTTTTGCTATATTACATAATAATTTATTTGAATTATTTGTTTTACCTACTATAAACATTTTTGAAGTATCTCCAAAAAAACCATTTTTTAAAATAGTTACATCAATATTAACTATATCTCCTGTTTTAAGTTTTTGATTATTTTTTGGAATTCCATGGCAAACAACATCATTTACTGATATACATACAGATTTTGGAAAACCATTATATCCTAAACATGCTGGAATTGAATTAAGTTTTTTAATTATATATATATTACAAATTTTATCTAAATTTTCAGTTGTTATACCTGGTTTAATATATTTTTTAATATTTTCTAATACTTTTGAAGCTAAAGAACAAGCAATACGTATTTTTTTAATTTCTTTAAAATTTTTAATTATCATTTTATTTTAAAAAAAATTAAAAATTTATAAAATTTATTATATATTTTTAAAGTTATTAATTATAATAATATTTTTAAAAAAATAAAAATGGAATTTATTAATGTTTAAAATATCAATATATGATATGATTAAAGTTGGAATACATTTTGGACATCATGTTCGTTATTGGAATCCAAAAATGAAACCTTATATATATGGTATAAAAAATAAAATACATATTATTAATTTAGAAAAAACTTTATTAATGTTTAATAATGCAATAAACGAACTTATTAAAATTTCTTCTAAAAAAGGAAAAATTTTATTTATTGGAACTAAACATATTTCAAGTAAATTGATTAAAATATATGCAAATAATTGTAATCAATTTTATGTTAATTATCGTTGGTTAGGTGGAACATTTACTAATTGGAAAACTATTAATAAATTAATAAAAAAATTTAAAAATTTAGAAATTAATTTAAAAAATGAAAATTTTAAAAAATTAACTAAAAAAGAATCATCAAAATATATTAATAAATATAATAGATTAAATAATTTTTTATGTGGTATTAAAAATATGAAAAAATTACCAGATGCTATTTTTGTTATTGATTCGAATTATGAAAAAATTGCAATTAAAGAAGCAAATCAATTGGGTATTAAAGTTTTTTCAATTGTTGATACAAATTCAAATATTGATGGTATTAATTATATTATTCCTGGTAATGATGATTCAATAAATGCTATAAATTTTTATTTAAATAAAGTATCTATAGCAATTTTAAAAGGTTATAATAAAATAAATTAATTATTAAATATTTAAAATATTTTTAATATTAATTAATATTTATAAAAAAATATGTTAAAAATAAAAATTGAAAATATTAAAAAATTAAGAAATATTACTGGTGTTAGTTTAATTGAATGTAAAAAATCATTAATTATATCTAACGGAAATATAGAAAATGCAATTATTGAAATGAGAAAATCTGGAATATTAAATATTTTTAAAAAAAATAATATTATATTGAATAATGGTATTATAGATATTAAAAAAAAAAAAAATTATATAATAGTTTTAGAAATTAATTGTCAAACTGATTATGCTTCTAAAAGTATTGAATTTAAAAATTTTTTTTATAATATTTTAAATAATATTTTAAATAATAAAATTAAAACAATTGAAGAATTAAAAAAATTTTTTAAAAATGAAATTATAGATATATATAATAAAATTAAAGAAAATATAATTATTAAACATTTTAATATATTTAAAGGAAATATTATAGAATCATATGTACATAACAATAGAATATGTGTAATAATAAAAGCTAAATATATTAAAAAAAATATATTAAAAAAAATTGCTATGCATATAGCTGCAAGTAAACCAGAATTTATTAATTTAGAAAATATAAAATATAATTTAATTGTTAATGAATTTAAAATATATAGTAATATATTAAATAAGAAAAAAAAAAAAATTTTTTTTAAAAAAATATTATTTGGTAAAATTAATAAATATATTAAAACTTTAACTTTATTTAATCAACAATTTATTTTTGATACAAATAAAAATATTAAAGAAATATTACATAAAAAAAATTCTATTATATATAATTTTATATTATATGAACTTGGAAAAAATTAAATATTTTAAAAATAATTAAAATATTTATAAATATTTATTTTTAAAAAATTTTAATATTTAATATTTTTAATATTTTTAATAATTTTTTTTTAAAGAGTAAAATGTTAAAAAAAATTATAGAAAAAAATAATAAACATATGGAAAAAATTTATAAAAATTTTAAAAAAGATATAAATAAATTTTTTATAGGACCTGCTTCTACTAATATATTAGATAATATTTTAATTAATTATCATGGTGTAAATACTAAATTAAATAAATTATCTCATATAACAATTAGAAATTATAATACTATTAAAGTTAATTTATTTGATATTTCTTTAATTAAAGAAGTAAAAAATACAATTTTAAAATCTAAATTAAATTTAAATGTAATGATTTCTAATAAAGATATAATAATAATTTTACCAAAAATTAATGAAGATAGAAGAAAAGAATTAATTAAAAATGTAAATTTTGAATCAGAAAAAAATAAAATTGGTATTAGAAAAATTCGACGTATTTTTAATTTAAAAATTAAAAATTTATTTAAAAATAAAATAATTAATTTAGATGAAAAAAACCAAACAACTAAAGAAATACAAAAATTTACTGATAAATATGTTGAAAAAATTAATTTAAAATCAATTAATAAAATAAAAAATTTAATTAAAATATAATATTTATATATTTTAAAATATATGAAAAATAATAAGTTTATTCATTTACGTATACATAGTGATTATACTTTAATTGATGGATTAATTAAAATAAAAAAATTAATTAAAAATATTTTAAAATTAAATATGAATTCTATAGCATTAACAGATCTTAATAATATTTTTGGAATTATTAAATTTTATAAATATTCATGTAAATATAATATAAAACCTATTATTGGAGCTGATTTTTATATTAAAAATATTAATAACGAAATATCACAAATTACTATATTAGCATCTAATAATGAAGGATATAATAATCTTAAAAAAATTATTACAAATTCTTATAAAAAGGGTTTTAATAATTTTTTTGGACCAATTATTAATTATAATTTATTAAAATATTATAATTATGGTTTAATAATTTTATCTGGAGGTTGTTATGGAGATATTGGAAAATTAATTTTAAAAAAAAATTATAATCAAGTTAATTATACATTAGATTTTTATCAAAAATATTTTTTAAATAATTATTATTTAGAAATTTTCCGTACTGGAAGATTAAAAGAAGAAAAATATATAAATAAAATTTTAACTATTTCAGAAATTAGAGATTTACCTTTAGTTGCTACTAATGATGTTTGTTTTTTAAAAAAAACAGATTTTAATGCACATAAAATTCGTATGAATATTAATAATTTAAATAATAATTTTAAAATTAAAAAATATAATAAAAACCAATATTTACGTAGTGAAGAAGAAATGTGTAATTTATTTAAAGATATACCTGAATCTTTAATAAATAGTGTTGAAATTTCAAAACGTTGTAATGTTATTATAAAATTTGGAAAATATTTTTTACCTATTTTTAAAAATAAAAAATTATCAAATTCAGAATATTTAAATATTATAACTAAAAAAAATATAGAAAAAAAAATTTCTTTTTTAACTTATAAAAATAAAAAAGATATAATTATTAGAAGTAAATATTATTTTAGAATTGATAATGAATTAAATTCAATTAATAAAATGAAATTTTCAAGTTATTTTTTAATTATAATGGAATTTATACAATGGTCAAAAAATAGAAACATATTAGTTGGTCCAGGTAGAGGATCTGGATCTGGTTCATTAGTAGCTTTTAGTTTAAATATTACAGATATTGATTCAATAAAATTTGATCTTATTTTTGAAAGATTTTTAAATTTAGAACGTATTTCATTACCAGATTTTGATATTGATTTTTGTATTGAAAAACGTGATTTTGTTATAAATCATATTAAAAAAATTTATGGTGATAAATCAGTTGCACAAATTATTACATTTGGTACTTTAGCATCAAAGGTTGCAATTAGAGATATAGGAAGAATTTTAGGTTATTCTTATAATTTTATTGATAAAATTGCTAAATTAATACCTTTAGATGTAGGTATAACTTTTAAAAAAATTTTAAAAATGAAATCACAATTTTTTAAAATTTATCAAGAAAATGTAGAAGTTAAATCATTAGTTGATATATCTTGTAAATTAGAAGGAATTATTAGAAATATTAGTAAACATGCTGGAGGTATAGTAATTTCTCCTACTAATATTAATAATTTTACACCATTATTTTATAATTCAGAAGGTAAAAATCCATTAACACAATTTGATAAAATTGATATTGAAAGTATTGGTTTAGTAAAATTTGATTTTTTAGGATTACGTACTTTAACAATTATTGATTTAACATTAAAAATGATTAATATAAATTTTAAAAAAAAAATAAATATTTTAAAAATTTCATTAAATGATAAAAAAACTTTCAATTTATTAAAACGTGCTGAAACTACTGCAATTTTTCAATTTGAATCTAATGGTATGAAAGATTTAATAAAAAAAATTAGTCCTAATTGTTTTAATGATATTGTATCATTAATAGCACTATTTCGTCCTGGACCTTTAAAGTCTGGAATGGTTGATAATTATATTAAACGTAAAAAAGGTATTGAAAAAGTTTCATATCCTGATATAAATTGTCAACATAAATGTTTAAAACCTATTTTAAAATCTACATATGGAATAATTTTATATCAAGAACAAATTATTAAAATAGCTCAAATTTTTTCTGGATATACTTTAGGTTCAGCAGATATATTTTATCGTTCTATTAATAAAATAAAATTAAATAAAATAATTAAAGAAAAAAATAATTTTATTAAAGGATCTATTAAAAATGGTATAAATAAAAAATTATCAATAAAAATTTTTAATTTATTAAAAAAATTTGCTGGATATGGATTCAATAAATCACATTCAGTTGCATATTCATTAATTTCTTATCAAACATTATGGTTAAAAACACATTTTCCAGCAGAATTTATGTCTTCTGTAATGACTGCAGAAATTCAAAATTCAAAAAAATTAATTAATTTAATAAACGAATGTAAACGTATGAAATTAAAAATTTTACCACCAGATATTAATAAAAGTTTATATCAATTTAATGTTAATAAAAATAATGAAATAATTTATGGTTTAGGAGCAATAAAAGGTATAGGTAAATCTATAGTAAAATATATTATAAAAAAAAGAAAAGAAAAAAAAAAATTTAAAAATTTTTTTGATTTTTGTATGTGTATAAATAAACAAAAAGTAAATAAAAAAACAATTGAAAAATTGATTTTTTCAGGATCTTTTGATTCTATTAATCAAGATCGTTCTTTTCTTATATATATTTTAAATGATGTAATAAAAATTACAGAATATTATTCAAAATATAATAAAATTGGTCAAAAAGATATGTTAAATTCATCAAATAATATTCCAAATGAAATTATTAAAAAATATAATAATTTTATACCTTATTCAAAACAAATAATATTAGAAAAAGAATATGAAATTTTTGGTTTATATTTATCAGATCATCCTATAAATCAGTATATTGAAGAAATTAAATATTATAATGGTGGAATTTTCTTAAAAAATTTAAGTATTACAAAAAAAAATGAAATTAAAATTGCTATAGGAATAGTTATTTATTATAAAATTTTATATACTAAAAAAAATAATAAAATAGGTATATGTATTTTAGATGATCAAACAGAAAAATTAGAAATTATTTTATATAGTAAAATATTAAATAAATATAAAAATATTATTAAAAAAAATTCAATTTTAATTGTTAGTGGAAAAATATTTTTTGATAATTTTAATAATAAATTAAAAATGATTGCATATGAATTAATTAATATTGATACAATAAGAGAAAAATATATTAATAAATTAATAATTTTTTTAGATAATGATGATATTAATAATACATTAACAAAATATATTTATAATTTATTAAATAAATGTGAAATAGGTAAAATACCAATTTATTTTAATTACAAAATTAATAATAATATATCTAAAAAATTTTTCAATAATGAATGGAATATTAAAATTAATAATAAATTTTTAAATGAATTAAAAAATTATGTTGGAAATTCTAATATTAAAATATTTTTTAATAATTTATAATATTTTTATAAATTTTATTATTTTATAATTTATTATAATAAATATTTATTATTTATTTTTTACAATATTTAAAGTTTTTAATAATTTTAAAATATTTATAATTTAAATAATCAAAATTATTATTTTATATTTAAAATAAAATAAATTATATTTTTTTTTAAAATTTGATATAATATTAAAATAAATAATTTTAATTTTTTTTGGAAAATTTTTTATGAAAAAACATATTAGAATTAAATTAAGTTCATATGATTATAGATTAATTAATAAAATTATAGTAAATTTTATTAATATTGCAATTAAAACAAATTCTATTATTTATGGTCCTATACCATTACCAATTATTAGAGAACGTTTTACTATACTTACATCTCCTCATGTTGATAAAAAAGCTCGTGATCAATATGAAATTTGTACATATAGAAGAATATTAGAGATTATAACATCAGATTTTAAAACTATTAATGATTTAATAAAAATAAAAATATTTTCTGGAATTGATGTAAAAATAATTACTATTAATTAAAATTTAAGGTTTATTAATGATTGGATTAATTGGAAAAAAAATTGGTATGTCAAGAATATTTAATGAAAAAGGTTTTTCAATTCCTATAAGTATTATTGAAATTAAACCAAATTTTATTACTCAAATTAAAAATATTAAAAAAGATAAATATAATGCAATTCAAATAACTACTAATTATAAAAAAAAATATAAAAAATCTGAACTTGGACATTTTTTTAAATCTGGTTTAAAATCTGGTTCAAAATTATTTGAATTTCGTATTTATAAAAAACATAATTTTAATTTAGGTGAAGAATTAAATTTAAATATTTTTTTAAAAATTAAAAAAGTTGATGTTACAAGTTTTTCTAAAGGAAAGGGATTTTCAGGTACTGTAAAACGTTGGAATTTTAAAACACAAGATAATACACATGGTAATTCTTTATCTCATAGAGTACCAGGTTCAATTGGTCAAAATCAATCACCAGGAAGAGTTTTTAAAGGTAAAAAAATGGCTGGTCATTTAGGAAATAAAAAAATAACAATACAAAATTTAAAAATTATTAAAATAAATATTAATGAAAATTTATTATTAATTAAAGGTTCAATTCCTGGTTCAATTGGTAATAATGTTATAATTAAACCTGCAATAAAAATTTATGGAGTATAATTTTGAAATTTTTAATACAAGACACTAAAAAAAAAATAAACATATCTAAATCTATTTTTAATTGTAAATTAAATATTTCATTAGTTCATCAAGTACTTATATCTTTTAATATTAAAAAACATAATGGTAGCAAATCTCAAAAAAATAAATCAGAAGTTATAGGTTCAAATAAAAAACCTTGGCGACAAAAAGGAACAGGGCGCGCTAGAGCTGGTTCTTCTAAAAGTCCAATCTGGCGTTCTGGTGGAGTTACTTTTGCTTCTAAACCTAATAATAAAAAAATAAAAATAAATAAAAAAATGTATAGAGGTGCTATAAAATGTATTTTATCTGAATTAATTAGACAAAATAGATTAATAATTTTAAATAATTTAATAATAGAATTACCTAAAACTAATATTTTTTTAAAAAAAATTAAAAATATTTTAAAAGAAAAAATTTTAATAATTACAAAAAAAATTGATAAAAATTTATTTTTATCTTCTCGTAATATTTTTAATGTTAAATTAAATGATATTAATAATATTAATATATTAAATTTAATTAATTCTGATAAAGTAATAATTACTTTAGATGTAATAAAATATTTTGAAAAAATATTATGTTAAATAAAGAAAAATTAATAAATATTATTTATAATATGCATTTATCTGATAAAACATCTTATTTTATTAAAAATAATAAAACAATTGTTTTAAAAGTTATTAATAATTGTAATAAAAGTGAAATTAAAAAATCTATACAAAAATTATTTAATGTAAAAGTATTATCAGTTAAGACATTATTAACAAAAAAAAAAAAAAGAAGAATAAATAAAAATAATTTTAGTTATACTAAAATATGGAAAAAAGCTTATGTTATATTAAAAAAAAATTATAATTTAAATTCGATTAATAATGTAACATTATAGGAATTATATGACAATTATTAATTGTAAACCTACATCACCAGGTGTAAGACATCTTATAAAAGTAATTAATAAAAAATTATATAAAGGTAAACTTAATAAATCATTACTTTCTAAAAAAAAAAAAACAGGTGGTAGAAATAATTTAGGTCGTATAACTACTAGACATAAAGGTGGAGGTCATAAAAAACATTATAGAATTATTGATTTTAAACGTAATTATGATAATATTATTGGTAAAGTTGAACGTTTAGAATATGATCCTAATAGATCTTGTAATATAGCTCTTATTTTATATAAAAATGGTATTCGAAAATATATTTTAGCTATGAAAGATATTAAAATTGGTGATAAAATTGAATCTGGTGAAAATGTTAATATTAAATTAGGTAATACATTACCTATTTGTAATATTCCAATAGGTTCAATTATTCATAATATAGAATTAAAACCAGGTAAAGGAGGTCAATTAGCTCGAGCAGCTGGAACATATGCTCAAATTATTTCAAGTGATAAAAAATATGTTAATATTAGATTACGTTCTGGTGAAATTCGTAAAATTTTTATGAATTGTCGTGCAACTTTAGGTAGTGTTAGTTTTTCAAAACATATGTTATATTTATTAGGTAAAGCTGGAAAATCACGTTGGAAAGGTATAAGACCAACAGTGCGTGGAACTGCTATGAATCCAATAGATCATCCACATGGTGGTGGTGAAGGACGAAATTTTGGAAAACATCCTGTAACTCCTTGGGGTATTCAAACAAAAGGTAAAAAAACAAGAACTAATAAACGTACTAATAAATTTATTATAAATTTAAATAATAAAAAAAAATAAAAGGAAATATAATGTCAAGATCTATTAAAAAAGGTCCTTATATTGATAAACATTTATTTAAAAAAATTGAAAAAATAAATATTAAAAAAAAAAAATTTTTAAAGACTTGGTCACGTCGTTCAACAATATTTCCTAATATGATTGGTTTAACTATAGCTGTACATAATGGTAAAAAACATATACCAATTTTTATATTAGATGAAATGATAGGTCATAAATTAGGTGAATTTGTAATGACTAGAAATTTTAAAGGACATTCATCAGATAAAAAAATAAAAAACATAAAAAATGGTGATAAAAAATGATTAAAGAAATAATTACTAAACATCGTTATGCAAATTCTTCTGCTCAAAAATTACGTTTAATTTCTAATTTAATTAAAGGTAAAAATGCATTAGAAGCTTTAGAAAATTTAAAATTTAGTTGTAAAAAATCTTCAAATTTAATTAAAAAAGTATTAAAATCTGCAATTTTTAATTATAAAAACAATAATATTAATATTAATTTATTATATATAAAAAAAATTTTTATAGATGAAGGTTCAAGAACAAAACATATAATGCCTCGTGCAAAAGGAAAAACTGATTATATTTTAAAACGTACTAGTCATATTAATATAATATTATCTGTAAATTAATATTAGGAGAATAGTTTAAATGGGACAAAAAGTTAATCCAAATGGTATGAGATTAGGAATAATTAATTCTTGGAATTCGTTATGGTATTCTAATAAAAAAAACTATAGTGTAAATTTATATAGTGATTTAAAAATTAGAAATTTTCTTAAAAGTAAATTAATAAATTTATTTGTTTCAAAAATTGTTATCATTAAAAATATTAAAAATATTAAAGTAATTATTTATACTTCTCGTCCAAATTCAGTAATTAAAAATAAATATAATGTAAAAAAATTATGTGAAAAAATTAAAAAAATTATAAATATAAATATTAAAATAAATATGTTTGAAATTAAAAAACCTGAAATAGATTCAAAATTAGTTGCTAATAATATTAAACTACAATTAGAACAACGTATTATGTTAAAATATATTATAAAAAAAACAATTAAAAATGCTATTAAAAATGGTGCAATTGGTATAAAAATACAAGTAAGCGGACGTATCGGTGGAATAGAAATTGCTAAAACTGAATGGTATCGTAAAGGACGTGTACCTTTACATACTTTACGTGCTAATATTGATTATAATACATCAATAGCAAATACAACATATGGAACTATAGGAATTAAAGTTTGGATATTTAATGGAGAAATATTAGATATTAAATCTTTTTTTAAAAAGCAAATTTTAAAAAAATATAAAATATAAAAAAAATAATTTAATGGAAATTTAAAATGTTACAACCTAAAAAAACAAAATATAAAAAAATGCAAAAAGGACGTAATAGAGGAAGTATAATTAATAAAAATTTAAAATTTGGAATATTTGGTTTAAAATCAATTGAACATGGTAGATTAACTTCAAAACAAATTGAATCTGCTCGTAAAGTTATTAATCGTATAATTAAAAAACAGGGAAAAATTTGGATTTGTGTATTTCCAGATAAACCTATAACTAAAAAACCTTTAGAAGTTAGAATGGGAAAAGGAAAAGGTAATGTTGAATATTGGGTTTCATTGATTAAACCAGGTAAAATTATTTATGAATTAGATGATATATCAGAAGAATTAGCACGTGAAGCATTTAATATTGCTTCAAATAAATTACCAATTAAAACTATTTTTACAAAAAAAAAAAAAAATTATGAAAATAAAAAATATTAAAAATAAAAATATTAAAGAATTATATAATATATTACATATTTTATTATATGAAAAATTTAATTTACGTTTAAAATATAAAAATAAAAAAATTAATAAAAATCATTTAATAAAAGAAAATCGTCGTGATATTGCACGTATAAAAACTTTAATAACTTATAAAAAAGAGTAAATAAATGATTATTAAAAAAAGAATTTATAAAGGTCGTGTAATTAGTAATAAGATGATTAAAACTATTGTTGTTATTGTTGAACGTAAAGTAAAACATTCACTTTATGAAAAATTTATAAAAAAATCAACTAAATTTTATGTTCATGATGAAAAAAATAAATGTAATATTGGAGATATAGTAGAATTTACTGAAAATAAACCAATATCTAAAAAAAAATTTTGGATTTTAAAAAGTATTTTAAAAAAAAATTTTTATAAATAATTATAAATTTAATTAATTTTATTATTTTATAAATTTAAATGATTCAAGAACATTCTATATTAAATGTTGCTGATAATTCTGGTGCTAAAAAAGTTATGTGTATTAAAGTTTTAGGCGGAACTCATAAACGTTATGCAAATATTGGAGATATAATAAAAATTTCTATTAAAGAAACTATTTCAAATAGTAAAATTAAAAAAGGTGAAGTTTTAAAAGCAGTTATTGTAAGAACTAAAAAAGGTGTTCGTCGTATTGATGGATCATTAATTAGATTTGATACTAATTCATGTGTAATTTTAAATAATACTACATTACAACCAATAGGAACACGTATTTTTGGACCAATTACTAGAGAATTAAAAAATGAAAAATTTAAAAAAATAATTTCTTTAGCTTCTGAAGTACTTTAAAAAGGTATAAATGGCAAATAAAATAAAATGTAATGATAAAATTATTATAATATCTGGTAAATATAAGGGTAAACGTGGAAAAGTTTTAAAAATTTTATCAAAAAAAAAAGTAATTATTAAAAATATAAATATATTTAAAAAACATCAAAAACCTATTGCACATATGAATAAATTAGGTAGTATAATTAAAAAAGAATTTCCTATTGATATTTCTAATATTTCAATATTAAATAAATATACAAATAAAATTGATCGTGTTAGTTTTATAATAAAAAATAATAAAAAAATACGTTTATATAAATCAAATAAAAAATATATTAAATAATTTTTAAAAAATGAAAAATTTATATAATTTTTATAAAAAAAAAATTATAGGTTTAATATTTAAAAAACTTAAATTTAAATCATGTATGCAAGTTCCTAAAATATTAAAAATTTGTTTGAATGTTGGATTAGGAGAATCAGGTTTTAATAAAAAAAAAATAGATATTGCTTCAAATAATTTATCTGTTATTTCAGGACAAAAACCAATAATTACTAAAGTAAAAAAATCAATTGCTAATTTTAAAATTAGACAAAATAATTCAATTGGTTGTAAAGTTACTTTAAGAGGTAAACGTATGTGGGAATTTTTAGAAAGATTAATTTTTGTTGCTATACCTAGAATAAGAGATTTTCGAGGTTTATCATTAAATTCATTTGATGGTAATGGAAATTTTAATATTGGTATTAAAGAACAAATTATTTTTCCTGAAATTGAATTTGATAAAATTGATATTATTAAAGGTATGAATATAACAATTGTTACTAATTCAAATTCTGATAATCTTACATATTTATTATTATCATATATTAATTTTCCTTTTAAAAAAATAGGATAATTATGACTAAAAAATCTATTATAATAAGAGAAAAAAAAAAATTAAAATTAATAAACAAATTTATTGTTATAAGAAATGAAATTAAAAAAAAAATTAACAATAATTCATATTCTTTTAATAAAAAATTAAAATATATTTTTAAATTACAATCTTTACCTCGTAATTCTAGTTTATCTAGATATCATAATAGATGTTTTATAACTGGTAGACCAAGAGGATATATTAGAAAATTTGGTTTAAGTCGTATTAAATTTAGAGAATTTGCTATGCGTGGTGAAATACCTGGTTTAAAAAAAGCTAGCTGGTAAAATTATTGTAATTTTGGAGTTATTATGAGTATGCAAGATCCAATTTCAGATATGTTAACATATATAAGAAATGGACAAAATAATAAAAAAAATAAAATTAAATTACCATTTTCTAATATTAAAAAAGAAATTTTAAGAGTATTAAAAGAAGAAGGTTATATAAAAAATTATAAAATAATTAATGAAAATAAATTAAAATTAGAAGTAATTTTAAAATATTTTAATAATAAACCAGTTATAGAAAACATTCAAAGAATAAGTAAACCTAGTTTACGTATATATAAAAATAAAAAAAAAATTCCTAAAGTTATGAATTATTTTGGAATAGCAATTATATCAACGTCTAAAGGTATAATGTCTAATAAATTAGCTAAAAATAAAGGAATAGGTGGTGAAGTTATTTGTTATGTTTATTAAGGATTAATTATGTCACGTATTGCTAAAAAATCAATATTTATTCCTAATGAAGTAAAAATATTTATAGAAAAAAAAAATATTAAAATTATTGGAAAAAATGATGAATTAAAATATAATATTAATGAAAATGTTATTGTTAAAAAAAAAAATAATTTTATTTTTTTTTCTGTTTTTAAAAATAACAAATATTCATGGTCTCAAGCAGGTACTACACGTTCTATAATAAATTCAATGATAATTGGTGTAACAAAAAATTTTACTAAAAAATTAAAATTAATTGGTATTGGTTATAAAGTTGTATTAAAAAATAATATTTTAATTTTTTCTTTAGGTTTTTCACATTTAATTAATTATATTTTACCTAAAGGTATAAAAGTTGAATGTAAAAATGAAAATGAAATTATTTTAAATAGTGCTAATAAACAATTATTAGGTCAAATTGCTGCTAAAATTAGATTATTTCATATTCCAGATTCATATAAAGGTAAAGGAATACGTTATTATAATGAAATAATTAAATTAAAAGAAACTAAAAAAAAATAAAAATGTATAAAAAAATTTCACGTTTAAAACGCGCTTGTTTATCTCGTATAAAAAATAAAAAATTAAAAAAAATTAGATTAGTAGTATTTCGTACTTCTCGTAATATATATGCACAAATAATTTTTAAAAATAAAACATTATTATCTGCATCAACTTTAGAAAAAAAAATTAATAAAAATATTAATTATACTGGAAATAAATATGCTGCAGCAATAATTGGTAAAATTATAGCAAAACGTTGTATTAAAAATGGAATAGAAAATGTTATTTTTGATAAATCTGGATATAAATATCATGGTAGAATTAAAGCTTTAGCAGAAGCTGCCCGTGAATCAGGTTTAATTTTTTAAGGAATTTAAATGAATAAAGAAAAAAAATCTTTTGAATTTAAAGAAAAATTAATTAATGTTAATCGTGTTTCAAAAACTGTTAAAGGTGGTAGAGTGTTTAGTTTTACAGCTCTTGTTGTAATAGGAAATGGTAAAGGAAAAGTTGGTTTTGGATATGGAAAATCTAAAGAAGTTCCTTTAGCAATTAAAAAAGCTACAAAAAAAGCTCAACGTAATATAATAAATATAACATTAAAAAAAAATACTTTACAACACTCTATTAAAAGTAAATATATTAAATCTATTGTATTTATGAAACCTGCTTCAGAAGGAACTGGAATAATTGCAGGTGGTGCAATGCGTGCTGTATTAGAAGTTGTTGGAATTAATAATGTTTTAGCAAAAACATATGGATCAACTAATCCTATTAATGTAGTTAAAGCAACTATTAAAGCTTTATCTAACATGAAAACTTTAAAATATATTTCTGATAAAAGAGGAAAAATAATTTAATAATTTAAGGAATATAAAATGAGTAAAATAATTAAAATTAAACAAATTAAAAGTTCAATAGGGAAAAAACCAAAACATAAAGCAACATTAATAAGTTTAGGGTTAGGTCGTATAAATAAAATTATTAAAATAAAAAAAACTGAATCTATTAATGGAATGATAAAACTTATATATTATATGATAAAAATTTTGGAGTAATTATGTATTTAAATAATTTTATTTTAATTAATAAATACAAAAAAAAAAAACGTTGTGGTAGAGGAATAGGATCTGGTTTAGGAAAAACTTGTGGTCGAGGACATAAAGGTCAAAAATCACGTTCAGGAAATAATTTTAAAAGAGGATTTGAAGGTGGTCAAACACCATTATATAAACGTTTACCAAAATTCGGTTTTATTTCAAAAAAAAAATTAATTAAAAAAGAAATTCGTTTATATGAATTAAATAAAATAAAAGAAAAATATATAAATTTATTTATTTTAAAAAAATATAAAATAGTTGACAAAAAAATAAAATTTGTTAAAATTATTCATAATGGAAAAATAATTAAACCATTTAAAATTATTAATTTATTTATTACAAAAGGTGCACAGAATATTTTAAAAAAAAATGGAGGAAAAATTGAAAACTGAAAAAATTAAAAATATATTTAAAAATTATAATAATAAATTTTTTTATTTAAAAAATAAAATTTTATTTTTAATTTGTATTTTAATAATTTTTCGTATTGGTAATTTTATACCAATTCCAGGTTTTAATATTTATTTTATAAATGATTTTTTATTAAAAAATAATAATTTTAATATATTTGAAAATTTTAATATATTTTTAAAAAATAATATTAATAATTTTTCAATATTTTTTTTAGGTTTAACTCCATATATATCATCTACAATTATTGTACAAATTATTAATTTTATTTATCCTAATTTTAAAAAAAAATATAAAAATTCATATAATATTAATAATAAAATTAACCAATTTATTCGTTATTTAACATTTATAATTTCATTAATACAATCAATTATTATTTTATTAAATTTAAATAAATTTATTTTTTTAAAAAATTTTGTTATTTATAATAATTTTTTATTAAATTTAATTATCTTAATAAGTTTAGTAACTGGTTCTATGTTATTAATGTGGTTAGGTGAAAAAATTAATGAAAATGGTATTGGAAATGGAATTTCTATAATTATTTGTTTAGGAATATTATTTAACATTCCAATTTCAATTAATAATATATTTCAAGAACAATTAAAAAATTTAATTTTTTTAAAAATTATTTTATATATTTTTTTATTATTTTTATTTGTTTTATTTATTATTTTTATTGAATGTTCACAACGTCGTATATCTGTAAATTATAAAAGTAATCAAATTAAAAATAAATTTTATACTTTACAAAATATTTATTTACCATTAAAAATTAATATTGCAGGAATAACACCTGTTATATTTTCTACAAGTTTTGTTTTATTTTTAATTAATTTAATATCTTTTTTATTAATTAAATTTAATAATTTAATATTAATTAAAAATATTATTTTATATTTAAAACCTGGTAAATTAATTTATGTATTATTATATATAAATTTTATTTTAATTTTTAATTTTTTAAATATATCATTATTTTTTAATTCTAAAGAAACTGCAAATAATTTAAAAAAATCAAATGCTTATATATATGGTATTAGACCTGGTATAAAAACTGAAAAATATATTAATAATATAATATCACGTTTAAATATATTAGGTTCTATTTATATAATTATTGTTTGTTTATTTCCAGAAATATTTAAAATATTTAATATATCTTTATATTTAAATGGAACTTCAATATTAATAGTAACTTTAGTTATTATGGAATTTATTTCTCAAATTCAATCATTATTAATGTCAAATCAGTATAATTCTGTAATTAAAAAAACAAATTTAAAATGTTAATTTTAAAAGAGTAAATAATATGAAAGTTCGTGCGTCTGTTAAAAAAATTTGTAGAAATTGTAAAATAATTAAACGAAATAGAGTAATTCGAGTAATATGTAGTTTTTCATTAAAGCATAAACAAAGACAAGGTTAATTTTTAAATTTTTTTTAAAATTAATAAATATTAGGAATAAATATGATACGTATATCAGGAATAAATATTTCAAAAAATAAAAATTTATTAATTGCATTAACATCAATTTTTGGTATTGGAAAATCTAGAGCAAGAAGTATATGTTTATCTTCTAATATAAATGAAAACATTAAAATTAAAAATTTAGATAAAAAACAAATAGATATTATACGTAAATATATTTCTAAATTTATAATTGAAAGTGATTTACGTAGAGAAATTAATTTAAATATTAAACGTTTAATAGATATTAACTGTTATAGAGGAATAAGACATCGTCGTAATTTACCAATTCATGGTCAAAGAACTAAAACAAATGCTAAAACTTGTAAAAAAAAAAATAAAAAAATAAAAAAATAGTTGGAGTTTATTATGAATGTTAATAAAAAAAATAACATTTTAAAAAATAATACAAATGAAGTAAATAAATTTAAAAATAATATAGATAAAATTAATATTAAAAAAAAAAATTTAAATAAATTAAATAATTTTAAAAAAAACATAAATAAAATTAATATTAAAAAAAAAAATTTAAATAAAGTAAATAATTTTAAAAAAAAAATAAATAATTTTAATATTAATAAAAAAAATATAAATAAAGTAAATAATTTAAAAAAAAAAAAAAAAAAAAAAATAAATGAAAATAATATTATTTTAGATGGTATTATAAATATACATGCATCTTTTAATAATACAATTATTACATTAACTGATTTAAAAGGAAACACTTTATCATTTTCATCTCCTGGATTATTTGGTTTTAAAGGTTCTAAAAAATCTACACCTTTTTCAGCACAGATTGCAATTGAAAAATGTTCTAAATTTATGAAAAAACGTGGAATTAATAATTTAAAAATAAAAGTTAAAGGACCTGGTCCTGGACGTGATTCTACTATTCGTACTTTAAATTCTTTAGGTTTTAATATAATTAGTATAGTAGATGTTACTCCAATACCTCATAATGGATGTAGATCTCCAAAAAGACGTCGTATTTAATTATTTTTAAAATAAGGATATATTATGGCAAAATATTTAGGACCAAAACTTAAATTAAGTCGTCGCGAAAATACAGATTTATATTTAAAATCTGGAATTCGTGAAATTAATTCTAAATGTAATATAAAAAAAATACCTGGACAAAAAAAAAATCGTAAAATTAGATTTTCTGAATATTCTTTACAATTACGTGAAAAACAAAAAGTTAAAAGAATTTATGGAATATTAGAAAAACAATTTAAAAATTATTATATAAAAGCAAATAAATTAAAAGGTAATACTAGTATAAATTTATTAAAATTAATTGAATTAAGATTAGATAATATAATTTATCGTATGGGTTTTAGTTCAACTCGTTCTGAAGCTCGTCAATTTATAAGTCATAAATTAATTTTAGTAAATAATTATATTGTAAATATTCCTTCATATCAAGTATCATTAAGTGATAAAATTCAAATTAATAAAAAAGCTATAAATTATAAATGTATTAAATTAGCAATAAAATTATTTAAAAATAGAGAAAAACCTAAATGGTTAAATATTAATCATAAAAAATGTTACGGTACTTTAATAAAATTACCTGATAGATTAGATATTTATAATAATATTAATGAACAATTAATAATAGAATTATATTCAAAATAATTTTATTAAATAAGGAGATTAAAAAATGTCAGAATTTTTAAAAGATTTTATAAAACCAACAATTAAAAAACTTGAAAGATTTTCAAATATGAGTTCAAAAATAATTCTAGAACCAATTGAAAAAGGTTATAGTCATACTTATGCAAATTCAATTAGAAGAGTTTTATTATCATATATTCCTGGTTATGCAGTAACAGAAATTAATATTGATGGAATTTTACATGAATACAGTGTAATTGATGGTATTAAAGAAAGTGTATTAGAAATTATATTAAATTTAAAATCTTTAGCAATAAATATTAAAAATAAAAATACTATAATAGTAAAAATTGAAAAATCTGGTATTTGTAAATTAACTGGTAAAGATATTATGAAAGAAAATAAAAATATTGAAATTATAAATCCTAATATTATTATATGTAATTTAATAAATAAAAATTCTAATATTAAAATAATGATTAAAATAGAAAAAGGTAGAGGATATTTTCCTATAAATAAAAGAAAAAAAACTCCTAAAAAAATTGGACAAATTTTTTTAGATGTTTGTTTTAATCCAGTTAAATGTGTTTCATATAGTGTAAAACCATATATTTTAAAAGATCATGATGATGTTGAAAGTTTAAATATTTTAATAGAAACAAACGGTGCAATTGATTCTGAAATTGCGTTTAAAAAAGCAGCACAACTTTTATCAGAACAATATTCAATTTTTATGGATACTGAAAGTTTTGTTAGAATTTATCCTAATTCTAAAATGAATAAAATGAATCCCATGTTATTAAGAAGTATTGAAGAATTAGAATTAACTGTACGTTCTATTAATTGTTTAAAATCTGAATCTATAAATTATGTTGGAGATTTAGTACAGTGTACTGAAATTGAACTTTTAAAAACACCTAATTTAGGTAAAAAATCGCTTTCTGAAATTAAAAAAATATTAAATAATCATGGTTTATATTTAGGTATGAGAATTGAAAATTGGCCACCATCAAATAAATATAAAATTAAAAAAAAAAATAATTTTTTAAAAGGAAAAAATGAGACATAAAAAAAGTGGGAAATTTTTTAGTAGAACTAGTAGTCATAGAAAATTAATGTTTCGAAATATAATTTGTTCATTAATTAATTATGAAATTATAAAAACAACTTTACAAAAAGCAAAAGAATTAAGACGTTTTATAGAACCTATAATTACAATTTCAAAAAATAATATAATAAAAAATAGAAGAATAATATTTTCAAGAATTCGTAATAATAATATTGTTAATAAATTATTTAATAAAATTGCTCCAAAATATATAAATAGATATGGTGGGTATACACGTATATTAAAATGTGGTTATCGTAAAGGTGATAATGCTAAAATGGCATATATAGAATTAGTAGATAGAAAATAATTATATAAATTAAACATTTTAAAATTTATAAAGTAAAAGGATAATCCTTTTACTTTATAAAATATTTTAATTAATTTATTTTAATTATTTGAAAATTATTAATTATATTTTTTATTTATAAATATTTTTTAATATTTTTTTAGTAACAAAACCCATTTCAATTTCTTTTAATGCAGTTATAAAATATTTTTCATTTTTTTTTTTTATTAAAGATAATTTAATTCCTAATTGTATTTGACGAGCTCTATGTGCTGCTATTATTACTAAATCAAATCTATTACCTATTTTATATATAATTTTTTCAGATATATTATAAGACATTTTTAATATTATTTAAAAAATAATTAATGTCCCCTAGGAGATTTGAACTCCTGTTGCCGCCGTGAAAGGGCGATGTCCTAGTCCTCTAGACGAAGGGGACATAATATAATTATTTATATATTTATAAAATTAAATTATTTTTTTTAAAAAATTAGTCAAGAAATAATTTTATTAGTTTTGATATTTAATAATTTTAAAAAATATTTTTAAATTTAATAATATTTTAAAATAAAGGAAAAAAATGAAAAAAAATATACATCCAAAATATAAAAAAGTTAATTTTAATTGTTCATGTGGAAATATAATTAAAATTTATTCAACTTTATGTAAAAATATAAATTTAGATATTTGTAATAATTGTCATCCCTTTTATACTGGTTCACAACGTAATAATATTTCTGGAAGTAGAATTAATATATTTAATAAACGTTTTAAAAATATTAATTAATTTATATTATAAAATAAATTTATTTAAATCTTCTTTAACATAAAAATTTTTAAATTTTTTTTTAACATATTTTTTATCTATAATAATTATTTTATTTTTTATATTTTCAATATTATATAAAATATCTTCTAATAATATTTCTAATATTGTATGTAAACGTCTTGCACCTATATTTTTTATTTCTTTATTATATATATAAGCAATTTCTGCTAATTTTAAAATACTATCTTTTGTAAATTCAATTTTTACACCTTCAGTTAAAATAAGTCTTTTATATTGTTCAATTAATGAAAATTTAGGTTCAATTAAAATTTTTTCAAAATCTTTTTTTTTCAATGAATTTAATTTTACATATATTGGTAAACGTCCTTGTAGTTCTTGCATTAAATCAGATGGTTTAGAAGAATGAAAAGCTCCTGAAGCAATAAATAAAATATTTTCTGTTTTAATATTACCATATTTTGTTAAAACATTACATCCTTCAATTAAAGGTAATAAATCACGTTGTACTCCTTCTCTAGAAATTTCTGAATTACTATAATTTGAAATTTTACAAATTTTATCTATTTCATCAATAAAAACAATTCCTTTTTGTTCAACGTTATCAATAATTTCTTTATTTATTTTTTTATTTTTAAATATTTTTAAAATTTCTTCTTCTTCAAAAAAAAATAAAATTTTTTTAATTGATATTTTTTTTTTAAAATTATTAAAATTATTTATAATATTTTGTATTTGATTAACAATTTTATTTGTTTTATTATTTATTAAAATTTCATTATTTGTTTTTTTTAAAAATAATTTTGTTTTAATTTTTATATTATTTATTTCATTATTATATAATTTTTTAATTAAAATTTTATATAAATATATTATTTGTTTAAATGTTTTTTTTATAATAATATTTTTAATTAAAATATTTATAATACGTTTTGCTGATAATTTTTTAATTTTTTTTATATTTTTTTTAATATTTTTTTTTTTAACTATTTTATATGAATTTTCAACAAGTTCATGAATAATTGAATCTACTTCTTTTCCTACATAACCAATTTCAGTAAATCTTGTAGCTTCTACTTTAATAAAAGGAGAATTGGTTATTTTTGATAAAATACGAAAAATTTCTGTTTTTCCAACTCCAGTTGGTCCAACCATTAAAATATTATTTGTTTTTATTTTTTTTTTTAATTTTTTTTCAAGATTTTTTATACGCCAACGATTTCTTAAAGCAATTGCTATCTTTTTTTTTGCATTATTTTGTCCAATTATATGTAAATTTAATTTAGAAACAATTTTATTAGATGTCATTTTAAACATATTTTATTTCCTTATATTTAATTTAATTCTTTAATTGTAAAATTATTATTTGTATAAATACAAATATCACTAGCAATTAATAAAGATTTTTTAACTATTTTATATGCATTTAATTGTGTATTTTCTGTTAATATTCTAGCAGCTACTAATGCATATGTTCCACCAGATCCTATAGCAATTATATCATTTTCAGGTTTTATAATATCTCCATAACCAGTAATAATTAAAGAATTTTTTTTATCAACTACAGCTAAAAAAGCTTCAAGTTTTTTTAAAAATTTATCGTTTCTCCAATCTTTTGCTAATTCTACTGCAGCTTTTATTAATTTACCATTATTTTTTTCTAATTTATTTTCAAAAATTTCAAATAATGTAAATGCATCTGCTGTACTTCCTGCAAAACCAGCAATTATTTTTTTATTATACATATATTTTACTTTTTTAGAATTTGATTTAATTATTGTATTTCCTAATGTAGCTTGTCCATCTCCACCCATCACTGTTTTACCATTTCTACGTACACTTATAATAGTTGTCATATTAACCTTATATTTTTTTAAAATAATTTAAAATTAATAAATAAAATTAATTAATTTTAATTTAGTTTTGAAATATTTAAAATTTTTAAAAATATTTTTTTAATTTCATTTAATAATTTTAAACGATTAACACTTAATAATTTATTTTTGTCCATAATTAAAACATTTTTAAAAAAAATATCAATTATTTTATTAAATTTTATATATTCTTTAAATATATCTTTATATTTTTTTTTATTTATTAAATTTTTAATTTTTTTTTTTAAAATATTTATTTTTTTATATAATTTTATTTCATATTTTTTTATTAATAGTTTTTTATTAATTTTATTATTTAAAATTTCTTTTGTTTTTTTTAAAATATTTAATATTCTTTTATTAGAAAAAATTAAATTTTTAGATTCTTTAAAATTTAAAAAATATTTAATTGATTTTAAAATTTTAATAAAATTTAAAATATTTAAAAATTTATTTTTATTTATAGATTTAATAATTTTTTCTGAATATCCTTTTTTAATATATAAATAACAAAATCTTTTAAATATATAATTAATAACATCATTTATTACATTATTATTATTTAATTTATTTCCATATAATAAAATTGATTTTTTTATAATATTTATAAAATTTATTTTTATTTTATTTTTTATTATTGTATTTAATATATTTGAAACACAACGTTTAATTTCAAAAGGATCATTTTTTTTTTTTGGAAAATTTTTAATTCCAAAAATTCCAACTAAAAAATCTATTTTATCAGAAATTATTAATAATGATGTTAATTTATTAATTTTTTTATTTAAAAAAATTTTTTTTTTATTTATTGAAATAGAAATTATTTCAGATTCTTTATAATAATGTAAATAATACATTCCTATTATACTATGTAAATTAATATTTTCATAAACTATATTAGTTAATAAATCACATTTAAAAAATAAACTAGAACGTATAATATAATTTACATTTATATTATTTTTAAATAAAAAATAAAAAGATAAAATTTGATTTCTAAAAGTTTTTTCATATAATGAACCTAATTTTTTTTTAAAAATTATATATTTTAATTTTTTTAAATTATTTTCTAAAGGTTTTTTAAAATCATTTTTTAAAAAATTATTAATTTCATTAAAACGTGAATTTAAAAGATTTTCATTATCTTTAATAATTATATTACTATTAATTGATTTAATATTTATTATTAAAATAAATTTAGAAATTATTTTTTTTTTATTATTATAAATTGGAAATATTTTTTGAGAATTTTTCATAATATTAATAAGTAACTCTATTGGACATTTTAAAAAAATTTTTTTAAAATGTCCAATTAAAATTACAGGCCATTCAACTAATGAAGTTACTTCATTTAAAAGATTTTTATCAAAATCAATATTTTCTTTTTTTTTTTTAATTTTAAATAAAGATTTTTTAATAATTAAAAATTTACGAATATTATAATCTGCTATTACTTTACATTTTAAATATAAAATATTTGGATATTCATTAACATTTTTAATATTTATACTTTTTTTACTCATAAAAAGATGTCCATACAATTTTCTTTTAGATTTAATTCCAAAAATATAAATTGGAATTATATTATTATTTAACATAACTATAATATTACGGATTGGACGTATAAAATAAAAATTATTATTATTCCATCTCATTTTTTTAAAATTGTTTATTTTATTTAATGAATTATTAATTATTTTAATTATTTTTTTTTCAAATATTTTTTTTTTATTTTTATTATTTTTTAATATATTATCAATTTTTATTTTTTTTTTTTTATAATTTAAAATAGTTTTATTTATTTTTAAATTATTTATTTTAATTGCTAAACGACGTAATGTTGAATATAAATAAATTTTATAATATTCAATTTTATTTTTTTTTAATTCTTTAATAAAATTTAAAAAAAAATTTTTTGAAATTTTAATTAATAATTTAGAAGGTAAATCTTCTGTTCCTATTTCTATCAAAAAATTTTTTTTTTTCATTTTTTTTAATATTATTTTTTTAAATAAAAATTACTATATATTTTTGCAACTTTTTTACTTAAATTTCTTATATTAAGAATATATCTTTGTCTTTCTGTTGATGAAATAGCTTTTCTAGAATCTAAAATATTAAATATATGAATAGATTTTAAAATATATTCATATGCAGGTATTGGAAGAGGTTTTTTAAATGTTAATAATCTTATTATTTCTTTATTATATTCTTTAAAACAAATTTTTAAAAAATCTATATTAGCATATTTATAATTATATTTAGAATATTCTAATTCATTATTATAAAACATTTCACCATAAGTTATTTTACCAAATTTTCCAATATTCCAAACAATATCATAAATATTATATATTTTTTGAATATACATAGCAATTCTTTCTAATCCATAAGTTATTTCAACAGTAACAGGATTACAATTTAATCCTCCCATTTGTTGAAAATATGTAATTTGTGTTATCTCTAAACTATTTAACCAAACTTCCCAACCTAAACCTGAAGCTCCTAATGTTGGATTTTCCCAATTATCTTCAATAAAACGAATATCATAAATATTTAAATTTAAACCTAAATTATTTAATGAATTTAAATATAATTCTTGTATATTATTTAAAGGTGGTTTTATAATTACTTGTAATTGATAATATCTTTGTAAACGATAAGCATTTTTACTATAACGTCCATCAGTAGGTCTACGTGATGGTTGCACATAAACTGCAGATATTGGTTTTTTCCCAATAGAATTAAAAAATGTTATTGGATGTGTTGTAGCAGCACCAACTTCTAATTCTAATGGTTGAATTATAGTACAACCTTTTTTAAACCAATAATTTTTTAATTTTATTATTAAATCTTGAAAAGTCATTTAAAATTTTAAAAATATTTAAATATTTAATAATTTTAAATTATTTTTATATTTAAATTAAATTATTAATATAATTATATTTATATATTTTTAAAAATTTTATATAAATTAAATAATATAATTATTTAAAATTTAATAATTTTATAATTATTTATAAATAATATTTTGAAAAAAAAATATCATATTTCAGTTTTATTAAAAGAATCAATAGAAAATTTAAATATTAAAAAAAATGGTATTTATATTGATTCTACATTCGGTTGTGGTGGTCACTCTAAAATGATTTTATCAAAATTAGGAAAAAAAGGCAAATTATTTTCATTTGATAAAGATCCAAAAGTTATTTATTTTATAAATAAAATAAAAGATAAAAGATTTTTTTTTATTAATCAAAATTTTTCAAATTTACATAAAATAAAATTGGAAGGTAAAATAAATGGTATTTTATTTGATTTAGGTTTATCTTCTTTTCAATTAGATGATCCTAAAAGAGGATTTTCTTTTATTAATAATGGACCTTTAGATATGCGTATGAATCAAAAAGAAAAAATAACAGCATTAAAATGGATTAAATCAACTAATATTAAAAAATTAAATTTTGTATTAAAAAATTTTGGTGAAGAAAAAAATTCAAAACGTTTAGCTAAAGCAATATATGAATATAATAAAGTAAAACCAATAAATAATACTAAAGAATTATCTAATTTAATTAAATTAAATTATAATCAAAATAATATAAAAAATAAACACCCTGCAACACGTAGTTTTCAAGCAATTAGAATATATATTAATAATGAATTAAAAGAATTAGAGTGTGCACTTAAATATTCTTTAAAATTACTTTCTAATAAAGGAAGAATATCTATTATTAGTTATCATTCTTTAGAAGATAGAATTGTTAAAAATTTTATTAAATTTAATAATATTAAATATATTAAAAATAATAAAAATATTAAAAAAAATAAATTAAAATTTATAGGTAAATTTAGACCTTCATTATTTGAAATTAAAAATAATTATCGTTCTAGAAGTGCAATACTTAGAATAGCTGAAAAAATATAATTTTAAATTTTTAAAAAATATTTATTATTTATAAATTTTTTAAAAAAATAAAAAATTTATTTATATTTTAAAATTATTAATAATTTTAAATATGATATATAAAATAATTAAAAAAATATTAAATAAAAAAAATTATAATTTAAAAAAAATTTATAGAATTATTAAAAAAATTAATGATTTAGAATTATATTATAAAAATTTATCAAATATAGAAATTAAAAAATTTACTAAAAAATTTAAAAAATATTTAAAAAAAGGTAAAACTTTAGAATATATATTACCAGAAGTTTTTGCAATAGTTCGTGAAGTTAGTAAAAGAATTTTTGGTATACGTCATTTTAATGTTCAATTATTTGGTGGTATAATTTTAAATAATAGATGTATTGCAGAAATGAAAACAGGAGAAGGTAAAACTTTAACATCAACTTTACCTATTTATTTAAATGCTTTAACTGGTTTAGGTGTACATGTTATAACAGTAAATGAATATTTAGCAAAACGTGATTTTGAAAATAATAAATTTTTATTTGAATTTTTAGGCTTAACAGTTGGAATAAATTTATCAAATATGTCAATAGAAGAAAAAAAAAAAGCATATTTATGTGATATTACATATGGTACTAATAATGAATTTTGTTTTGATTATTTACGTGATAATATGATATTTAAAAAAATATTAAAAGTACAACGTTGTTTAAATTTTGCTTTAATTGATGAAATAGATTCAATATTAATAGATGAAGCTAGAACACCATTAATAATATCTTCTAGTTTAAAAAATATTTCTAAAATATATTATAAAATTAATAAAATTATATTAATTTTAATTAAAAAAAATAAAAAATTTAATAATTATAAAAAAAAAAATTTTTTTATAATTAATAAAAAAAATAATGAAATATATTTAACTGAAAATGGATTAATATTAATTGAAGATATTTTAATTAAAAATAATTTAATTAAAGATAAAAAATCACTTTATTTATCAAAAAATATTTATTTAATGTATCATATAAATAATGCTTTACGTGCTCATTTTTTATTTAATAATAATATTGATTATATTATAAAAAATAATAAAATTGAAATTATTGATGAACATACTGGAAGAATTATGAATGATAGAAAATGGTCAGACGGTTTACATCAAGCTATTGAAGCAAAAGAAAATTTAAATATAAATAATGAAAATCAAATTTTAGCTTCTATTACATTTCAAAAATATTTTCTTTTATATAAAAAATTATCTGGAATGTCAGGAACTGCATTTTCTGAATATAATGAATTTAAAGAAATATATGATTTAGAAACTATTGTAATACCTACTAATTGTAAAAATATTAGAAAAGATATGCCTGATAAAATTTTTTTAACAGAAAACGAAAAATACAATGCTATAATTAAAGAAATTAAAAATTATAAATTAAATAATCAACCTATTTTAATAGGTACAACATCTATAAAAAATTCTGAAAAATTATCAAAAAAATTAAATAAAAATAATATTAAACATCAAGTATTAAATGCTAAATTTCATTTAATAGAATCTGAAATAATTTCAAAAGCTGGTAAAAAAGGTTCAATAACTATAGCAACTAATATGGCTGGTCGTGGTACAGACATTATATTAGGTGGAAATTATAAATTTAAAATTAATAATTATATAGATAATAAAAAAAAAATATATTGGAAAAAAAAACATGATATAATTGTTAAACTTGGTGGTTTACATATTATAGGCACTGAAAGAAACGAATCTAGACGTATTGATAATCAATTAAAAGGGAGATCAGGTAGACAAGGTGATCCTGGTTCTACACAATTTTATTTATCATTAGAAGATACTTTAATTCGTATTTTTTCTTCATATAATATATCTAATTTAATATATAAATTAGGATTTAAGAAAAATGAATTTATTGAAAATAATTTAATAACAAAAATAATTAAAAATGCTCAAAAAAAAATTGATCATAGAAATTTTCAAATTCGTAAACAATTATTAGAATATGATAATATTATTAATGAACATAGAATTATTTTTTATAATAAAAGAAATAAAATTTTAAATACTTTAAAAATTTATAAAATAATTAATAATATTAGAAAAGATGTAATAAAATCTATAATTAATCAATATATTTATAGAATATTTTTTTTTAAAAAAATAAATTTAATAAATTTAGAAAAATTTTTAAAAAAAGAATTTTTTTTAAATTTTAAATATTTAAAAAAAATAAATAATAAAAAAAATAAAATTAAAATATTAAAATACATTTTATTAATTTTTAAAATTAATTATATTGAAAAAGAAAAATTAATAGGTTTTAAAAATATGAGAAATTTTGAAAAATATATTACATTAAAAATATTTGATTTATTATGGAAAGAATATTTATATTTAATAGATAATTTAAAAAAAGGAATTTATTTATTTATTTATTTACAAAAAGATTTAAAACAAGAATTTGAACGTGAATCTTTTTATATTTTTTTAAATATTTTAGAATCTATTAAATATGAAATATTTTATATAATTACAAAAACAAATTTTATTAAAATATAATAATTTATTTTTAAAAATTTTATAAATTTTTATTATTTAAATTATTAAAAATAAAATATT
The DNA here is from genome assembly GCF_047159375.1 of Enterobacterales bacterium endosymbiont of Anomoneura mori. Lineage (NCBI taxonomy): Bacteria > Pseudomonadati > Pseudomonadota > Gammaproteobacteria > Enterobacterales > Enterobacterales bacterium endosymbiont of Anomoneura mori. The sequence continues at coordinate 106,726 of NZ_AP031381.1, read as the reverse complement.
TAAATTAAAAATTTATTTAAATATTTTATTATAATTTTACTTTATTAATTGTTTTTTTTAAATGTGAAATTATACTTTTTTGTCCATTTCTAATCCATTTTCTTGGATCATAATATTTTTTATTTGGTTCATTAATTCCTTTAGGATTACCTAATTGTGTTTGTAAATAATTTTTATATTTTTTATAATAATTTAATATACCTAACCAATTAGCCCATTGAATATCTGTATCAATATTTATTTTAACCACACCATATTTAATAGATTCTTTAATATCTTTTTCAAGAGATCCTGAACCTCCATGAAAAACAAAATTTAAATTATTTTTAGGTAAATTAAATTTATTTGAAACATATTTTTGAATATCTTTTAAAATAGTTGGAATTAATTTAACATTTCCTTGTTTATATACACCATGTACATTTCCAAAAGCTGCTGCTATTGTAAAGTTTGAACTTATTTTTATTAAATTTTTAAAAATATATGAAACAGTTTTTGGATTTGTATAAAAATTAGATTTTTCTATATTATTATTATTTACTCCATCTTCTTCACCACCAATACAACCTAATTCAATTTCTAATAATATTCCCATTTTTTTCATACGTTTTAAATATTTAGAATATATTTTAACATTTGTGTCAATAGTTTCTTTTGATAAGTCTATCATATGAGAAGAAAATAATGGTTTTTTATTTATATTATAAAATTTTTCATTTTCATATAAAAGACCATCAATCCATGGTAATAATTCTTTTGAACAGTGATCAGTATGTAACATAACATTTGCTCCGTAATGTTTTGCTAATTTATGAACATATTTAGCTCCTGTTACAGCTCCTAAAATAGCTGTTTCAGTAATAGATTTTTTTTTTAATAAACCATTTCCAGTTAAGAAAATTGATCCTCTATATGAAAATTGAATAATTAAAGGTAAATTAATTTTTGCTGATATTTCTAAAATAGAATTTATAGAATCTATATTTATACAATTAATTGCTGGTATAGCAAAATTTTTTTTTTTAGCAAATTCAAATGTTTTTTTAACATTTTTTCCTAAAATAACACCTTTTTTTAAAAAATTCATTTTTTCCTTAAATATTAATATTTTAAAAATAATAAAAATATTTAATATTTTATTAATAATTATAATTATAAAATTTATTTAATAAAAATTTTTTTTAAAATATTTAATATAATAATTTTATTTAATATTAATATAAAATATATTTATTTTATTTTTTATAATTTTTTTATTAAAAAATATTTATAAATTAATTTATATTATTTGATAATTTTTAAATGTCATTATTTGAATAATTTTTAATTAACATTTTTTTTGTTTTTTTTATTATATTATTAATTGTAAAACCAAATTTATTAAATAATTTTTCTGCTGGTCCTGATTCTCCAAAATTTTTCATACCAATAATTTTTCCATATAATCCTGTATATTTATACCAATAACCTTTAAAACTTGCTTCTATTACAATACGATTTTTAATTATTTTTGGTAATATTTTTTTACGATATTTTTTATTTTGAATTTCAAAAACATTTGTAGATGGTAATGAAACAACACGTACATTTATTCCTATTTTTTTTAATTTTTTTGAAGATTTTATTGTTATATCTAATTCTGAACCAGTAGAAATAAATATTACATCTGGAAAATTATTACATTCCTTTATTATATAACCACCTTTATATACATTATTTATTTGTTTTAAATTACGTATTTGTTGTTTAACATTTTGACGTGTTAAAATTAAAGCAATTGGTTTTTGTTCCTTTATAGCATATTTCCAAGCAATTGCTGTTTCAACTTCATCACAAGGTCTCCAAACATATAAATTAGGAATCATACGTAAATTTGATAATGTTTCTATAGGTTGATGAGTAGGACCATCTTCTCCTAAACCAATAGAATCATGTGTATAAATAAATATTATATGTAAATTCATTAATGATGCCATTCTTATTGCATTATGAGCATATTCAAAAAATATTAAAAATGTTGCAGAATATGGTAATAAACCTCCATGTAAAGCTATTCCATTAGTAATTGCACTCATACCAAATTCACGTACTCCATAATGTATATAATTACCATAACTATTATTATTAAAAGATATTGAACCTGACCAATTACTTAAATTACTTGGTGTTAAATCTGCTGATCCTCCTATTAATTCAGGTAATATTTTTCCTAAAAATTCTAATGTATTTTGAGAAGATTTTCTTGTTGCTATATTTTTAAAAATTAATTGTGTATCTTTAATAAATTTATCTATATTTTTATTAAAATTAATAGGTAATTTTTTATTCAAACATCTTTTATATTCAATATATAATTCTGGATATTTTTTACTATATTTTTTAACAAGTAAATTCCATTTATTTTCTAATTTTTTTCCTTTTTCTTTAGCATCCCATTTTAAATAAATATTTTTAGGAATTATAAATTCTGGAAATTTCCATTTTAATAATAATCTAGTATTATAAATTTCTTTTTTACCTAATGGTGCACCATGTACTTCACTGTTTCCAGCTTTATTAGGAGAACCATAACCTATAATTGTTTTACATATAATTAAATTTGGTTTATTTTTTGATTTATGTGCTTTTTTAATTGCATATTTTATTTCTTCACTATTATGACCATTTATTTTATCAATTACATTCCAACCATAAGATTCAAAACGTTTTTTAACATCTTCATTATACCATTCTTTAATATTACCATCAATAGAAATATTATTATTATCATAAAAAACTATTATTTTATTTAATTTTAAAGTACCTGCTAAAGAACAAACTTCATGTGAAATACCTTCCATTAAACATCCATCTCCTATAAATATATAAGTTTTATGATTAATAATTTTATAATTTGGTTTATTAAATTTTTTTGATAAAATACGTTCAGCAATTGCAAATCCTACACCATTTGCTAAACCTTGTCCTAAAGGACCTGTTGTAGTTTCTATACCATTTATATTTTTTTCGTATTCAGGATGTCCTGGAGTTTTAGAATTTAATTGTCTAAAATTTTTAATATCATTTATTGATAAATTATATCCTGTAAGATGTAATAAAGAATATAATAACATTGATCCATGACCGTTAGATAATATAAATCTATCTCTATTAAACCAAAAAGGGTTATTTGGATTATGTATTAAAAAATCTCTCCATAAAACTTCAGCAATATCTGCCATACCCATAGGCATACCTGGATGACCTGAATTTGCTTTTTGTATAGCATCAATACTTAATATTCTAATTGCATTTGCTAATTCTTTACGATTAATCATTTTTATTCCTTAAAATAATATTTTAATTTTATATTATTAAAATATTTTAATAAATAATATTTTTTTAAAAAATTATATTATACAATAATTTTTAAAAAAAACAACAAAATATATTTATTTTTAATATTATAAATATAATTAATTAATAAATTTTTAAAAAATATTTTTTTTTAAAAAATTTTTTATAATATTTAAAATTTTAAATTAAATTAAAATATTTTATAAATAATAAATATTAGGGATGTTTAAACATCCCCTTATTTTAATTTATTAAAATGGAATATCATCTTCAAAATTTATTTCATTATTATTTATATTATTAGAATTTTTAAATTCTTTTTTATTATTTAAAATAGAATCATCATTTTTTTTATTCCAAAAAATTTCTTGTGGGTCTTTTTGATTATTATTACGACTACTTAACATTAACATTAACCCTCCCATATTAACTATAATTTCTGTTATATATCTTTCAATATTATTTTTATCAATCCATTTACGTGTTTGTAAAGATCCTTCAATATATACTTGTGATCCTTTTTTAAGATATTCTCCAGCAATTTCAGCTAATCTACCATATATAACAACTTTATGCCATTCAGTTTTTTCTTTTTTTTCATTAGTTTTTTTATCTCTCCAATTTTCTGAAGTAGCAATACTTAAATTAGTTACTGCATTACCATTTGACATATAATGCACTTTAGGGTCATGCCCTAAAAAACCAATTAATATTACTTTATTTATACCTTTTATTGACATTTTTTTTTCCTTTTTAAATTTATTTAAATATATTAATTTATTTTTTATAAAAGTATAAATTAAATATTTAAATATTTTTGTTAATAAAAATTAAAAATTAATTATTTTTTTATTACATAATATTTTAAAAATTATTAATATTAAAGATTTTATAGAATTTTGACCATTTAAATATATATCTGGATTTAAAGGTTTTTCATAAATACTATCATAACCAGTAAAATTTTTAATTTTATTTTTTTCCATTTTTTTATATAAATTTTTAGGATCTCTTATTTTACATATTTCTAATGGAGTATCTACAAAAATTTCTAAAAAATTTTGATTTTTTAATATTTTACGAATATTTTCTCTACCTTTTCTAAAAGGTGCAATAATTGATATTAATACTATTAATCCAGCATCTGCTAAAATTTTAGATACTTCTCCTATACGACGCATATTTTCATTTCTATCATTATTTGTAAATTCTAAATCATTACATAAACCAAATCTAATATTATCACCATCTAATATATATGTATTAATATTTTTTTTAAATAAAAAATTTTCTAATTCATTTGAAATAGTAGATTTTCCAGAACCAGATAAACCAGTAAATAATAATACTGCACTTTTATGTTTATTTTTAATTTCACGTTTTTTTTGATTAATTTTTGATTTGTTCCAAATTATATTTTTTTTATTTTTAAATGTATTTAATTTATTCATTTTTCCTTTTTAGATTATATAAAAAATAATAAATTTATTAAATAAATAATTTATTATTTAAATAAAAATTTTTTTAATTAAACCTGCTCCTATTGTTGAATTGTTATTTTTATTAATAAAAATTAAATTTCCAGTATTACGATTATTAAAATAAGTATCTAATATTAATAAATCATTAAAAACAACTTCAATTAAACCTATATTATTTAAATATATATTATTTGAAGAATATTGTACTAATGTATTTACATCACATTTATATTGAATAGTTATAATTTTTGCTTCTATTTTTTTTCCTAATATTTTAACATTATATATTTCATTTAATGATAATAGAATTTCATTTAACCAAACAATTTTAATTAATGCTCTATTAGATAATGTTATATTATCTAATTCATTAATAATTATATCTCCTTTACTAATATCAATATTATCTTCTAAAACTAAAGTAATAGATTCACCTACAATTGCATCTGGTAAATCTTTATCAAAAGTTACAATACGTTTTATAGTTGATTTAATATTATAAGGTAAAATTTTAATTTTTTGACCTACTCTCATAATACCTGAAGAAATATTTCCTGAATATCCACGAAAATTTTGATTAGGTCTATTAATATATTGAACAGGAAAACGTAATGGTTTAAGTTCTAATTCACTTATTACATCTACAGTTTCTAAAACTTCTATAATAGTTGGACCTTTATACCAATTCATAAAATTACTTTTTTTAATTATATTATCACCATTTAATGCAGAAATTGGTATAAAAATAACATTTAATTTATTAGGTAAATATTTTACAAAAGATAAATAATCTTTAACAATTTTATTAAATATTAATTTATTATAATTTATTAAATCCATTTTATTTATAGTTACTAATAAATTTTGTATTCCTAATAATGTACAAATATAACTATGTCTACGTGTTTGTTTTAAAACACCTTTTCTTGAATCAATTAATAATATTGCTAAATCACAATTTGAAGCTGCTGTAGCCATATTTCTAGTATATTGTTCATGTCCAGGAGTATCAGCTATAATAAATTTACGTTTTTCAGTTGAAAAATATCTATATGCAATATCAATAGTTATACCTTGTTCTCTTTCTGCTTCTAAACCATCAACTAATAAAGATAAATCTAATTTTGAACCTTGTGTACCTTTAATATCTTTTTTTAATTCAAATAAATGATCTTCACAAATTTGTTTAGTATCATGTAAAAGACGACCTATAAGAGTACTTTTACCATCATCTACACTTCCACAAGTTAAAAATTTCAATAAACTTTTATTTTTATGTAATTTTAAATATTTTTTGAAAATATTTTTTTTAGTTATTATATTATATTTATTACATATCATTTTTTGAAAATTAAAAATAACCATTTCGTTTTTTATATTCCATTGATCCAGATTGATCAATATCAATTGCTCTTCCATAACGTTCACTACTATTTATAAAAAGTGTTTCTTCTATAATATCAGATAAAGTAATTGCATTTGATTTTGTTGCACCAGTTAATGGCCAACATCCTAAAGTTCTAAATCTAACCATTAAATACATTGGTATTTCTTTAGATTTCAAATTTATACGATTATCATTTAACATTATTAACATATTATCACGTTTTACAATTTTTCTAAGTTTTGAAAAATATAAAGATACAATTTCTATATTTTCTAAATAAATATATTCCCATATATCTAATTCAGTCCAATTAGATAAAGGAAAAATTCTAATATTTTCACCCTTATTTATTTGACAATTATAATTATTCCATAATTCAGGTCTTTGATTTTTAGGATTCCAACGATGAAAACGGTCTCTAAAAGAGAATATACGTTCTTTAGCTCTTGATTTTTCTTCATCTCTTCTAGCTCCACCAAATGCAGCATCAAATTTATATTTATTTATAGCTTTTTTAAGACCTATAGTTTTCATAATATTAGTATATTTGTTACTTCCATCTATAAATGGATTAACATTATTATTTTCTTTATTTTTATATATTAATAATTTGATATCATAATTTTTTGATGTATTTTTTCTAAATTTATACATTTCATTAAATTTCCAACCAGTATCAACATGTAAAAAAGGAAATGGAATTTTACCTGGGAAAAATGCTTTTCTTGATAAATGTAACATTACAGAAGAATCTTTACCAATAGAATATAACATAACTGGATTTTTAAATTCTGTTACTACTTCACGTATAATATTTATACTTTCAGCTTCTAATTGTTTAAGATGAGTATATCTATTATAATTCATAAAAAATTTTAATATTTTTAAAATAAATAATTTTTTAAAAATTAGTTTTTTTTATACCAATGTAATTTATAATGTAATTTAACAACTTCACCAATTATAATTAAATTTGGTAATTCTATATTTTTTATTAAATAATTAATTTTTTTTAAAGTACTAATAATTATATTTTGGTTTAAATATGTTCCTTTACTTATAATTGCTATAGGTAAATTTTTATTTAAACCATCATTTATCATTTTTTTTATAATATTATTAATTTTAATTGTTCCCATATAAATAACAAATGTATGTTTTTTATTATTAAAATTTAAAAAATTTAAATTATTATTTAAATAATTATGACCTGTAATAAAAGTAATACTTTGTGAATATTTTCGATGAGTTAATGGTATTCCGGCATAAGCTGTAACTCCATTTGCAGCTGTTATTCCAGGAACAACATTAAATTTAATATTTTTTTTATAAACTAATTTTAATTCTTCAGCTCCTCTACCAAATATAAATGGATCTCCACCTTTTAATCTAACAACACGTTTTCCTGATTTTGCTAAATATATTAATAAATAATTTATTTTTTTTTGTAATACTGAATGTAAACCAATTCTTTTTCCAACACATATACGTTTTGCATCACGACGTATTAAATTTAATATTTCTTTATTTATTAAATAATCATATAAAACTACATCAGCTTGTTGAATAACTTGCAAACCTTTAATAGTTAATAATCCTACATCTCCAGGTCCAGCACCTACTAATGAAATTTCTCCATTATTTTTAATTTTAAAATTTTTAAAATTTTTAATAATTTCATTTTCAGCATTATTATATTGAAAATTTAAAATTAAAGAAAAAAATTTTTTAGAAAAAATATTTTCCCAAAAATAACGACGTATTTTAATAGATTTTATTTTTTTTTTAATTTTTTCTCGCCATTTTGAAGTAATTTTAATAATTTTTCCAAGTTTAAATGGTAATAAAGATTCAAATTTTTCTCTTATTAATTTTACTAATATAGGTGCTTTACCACATGAAGAAATTGCAATTAATAATGGTGTTCTATTAATAATTGATGGAAAAATAAAAGAACAATTTTTTGGGTTATCAACTGTATTAGTAAATATTTTACGTTTATTTGCTTCAAAAAATATTTTTGAATTTAATTTATTATTATTAGTAGCAATAATTATTAAAAATACATTAATTAATTTATTTGTACAAAATTTATGACCTATCCAATTAATATATTTTTTATTATTTTTTTTTTTAAGTTCAGGTGTAAGTTTTTTAGCAATAATTTTAATTTTCGCATTAGTTTTTATTAATAAATCAATTTTACGAGAAGCAATAGATCCTCCACCAATTACTAAAACTGTGCGATTTTTTAAATTAATAAATATTGGTAAATATTTCAAAAATTATTTTTAAAATAATAATATTTAAATTTTAAAAATATTTAAATATTAAAAATATTTAATTATTAAATTTTAAAATTTAAAATTAATATTTGATGATTAATTTTTTAATTATTATTAATTTTTTTATATTAAATAATAAATAAAAAAAATTTAAAATTAATATTTTAAATTTATATTTAAAAAATATTTTTTAAAAATTAAATATTCATTATTTAATTAATAAATTTTTAATATTAATATTTTAAAATATTTTTAGTAATTATTTTATATTAAATTATTTATAAAAAATTTTAATAAATTGAATATTTTAAAAAATGTGAATATATATATATAATGATATTACCAATTTATATGGATTATTCTGCTACCTCCCCTGTAGATAAACGTATAGTTAAAAAAATGTTTAAATATTTAACATTAGATGGAAATTTTGGAAATCCTTCTTCAAGATCTCATTGCTTTGGTTGGAGAGCAGAAGAATCAATAAATATTTATAGAAAAAAAATTGCTAAATTAATAAAAGCTAACTATAAAGAAATTATTTTTACTTCAGGCGCAACTGAATCAATAAATTTAGCAATTAAAGGTATTGCAAATTTTTATAAATATAAAGGAAATCATATAATAACATCTAAAATTGAACATAAATCTGTTTTGGATAGTTGTAGACAATTAGAAATTAATAATTTTAATATAAGTTATATAAAACCTGAAAGTAATGGTATTATAAATTTATATAAAATATCTAAAATTATTAATAATAATACAATTTTAATTTCTATTATACATGTTAATAATGAAATAGGAGTTATACAAAATATTAATGAAATTGGTAAAATATGTAAAAAAAAAAAAATTTTTTTACATATTGATGCAACTCAAAGTTTTGGAAAAATTAATATTGATGTTAAAAAAAATAATATAGATTTAATGTCTTTTTCAGCACATAAAATATATGGTCCTAAAGGAATAGGAATTTTATATATTAATAATAAACCTAAAATTCATATAACACCTCAAATACATGGTGGAGGTCATGAAAAAGGTTTACGTTCTGGTACATTAGCTGTTCATCAAATAGTTGGAATTGGTGAAGCATGTAAAATTATAATAAAAGAAATGAAAAATGATAATTATTTATATCATATATTAAAAAGTAGATTTTGGAATGGTATTAAAAAAATAGAAGAAATATATTTAAATGGAGATTTTAATAATAGTGTTCCAAATATAATAAATATTAGTTTCAATTATATTGAAGGTGAATCTCTTATAATGTCTTTAAAAAATATTGCTGTATCTTCTGGTTCAGCATGTACTTCATCAAGTTTAGAACCTTCTTATGTATTATTATCATTAGGAATTAATGAACAATTAGCACATAGTTCTATTAGATTTTCATTTGGTCGTTTTTCTAAAATTGAAGAAATTGATTATAGTATAAATATTATTAATAAATCTATTAAAAAATTAAGAAATATTTCACCTTTATGGGAAATTTTTAAACAAGGAATAGATATTAATTCTATTATTTGGGAAAAAAATATTTAATATTAATTATTATGTCTTATAGTAAAAAGTTATTAGATCATTATGAAAATCCTAGAAATGTTGGTTCTTTAGATAATAAAGATAAAAATGTTGGTAGTAGTTTGATAGGTTCACCATCATGTGGCGATGTAATAAAATTACAAATAAAAATTAATAATAAAGGTATAATTGAAAATGCTAAATTTAAAACTTATGGTTGTGGTTCAGCTATTGCATCAAGTTCTTTATTAACTGAATTAATAATAGGTAAAACTATTAAACAAGTAAAAAAAATTAAAAATATTAATATAGCTAAAGAACTTTCATTACCACCAATTAAATTTCATTGTTCTATATTAGCAGAAAATGCAATAAAAGAAGCAATTAAAAATTATTATAGTAAAAATAATTTTTAAAATTTTTTATTATTAATTAATTAATATTTTTATAATTTATGATAATAAATATAAGTGATAATGCTATAAATTATTTTTTTAATTTAATAAAAAAAAATAAAAAATTTGGAATAAGATTAGGAATAAAAAAATCAAAGTGTTTAAATTTTAAATATAATTTTAAATATATTAATGATTTAAATAATAATGACTACATTTTTAAAAAAAAAAAAATTATTATTTTTATAAAAAAAAAAAATTTAATATATTTTAATAATATTAAAATCGATTTAATTAAAAAAAAATTTAAAACATTTCTTATTTTTAATAATCCAAATATTAAAAATAAATGTAAATGTGGAAAAAGTTTTAATATATAAATTTTTATTAAAATAAATCTATTATTTTAATAATATTTAAAAATATTATATTTAAATATTTTATTTTTTAATTATTTATTAAAGATATTATTATTAAACATTAATATTTTAATAATATTAAAAATTCTCGTTTTTTTTATAATTAATAATAAGTTAAATTTATCAATATTTAATTAAAAATTTAAAAATGTTTAATAAAAATATAATAATAATTATTAATATTATAATTTTAAATATGTAAATAAAATATTTAAAAATAAAAATATTAAAATATTAATTTATTATATAATATGGATTATCAAATCCTAGATTTTTAAGGATTTCTATTTCTAATATTTCCATTTGTTTTTTTTCATTGTTTTTAATGTGATTTAAATTTAATAAATGTAATAAACCATGAATAATAATATTTAAAAAAAAAATTTTTTTTTTATTTTTTTTAAATGTAATTAATTCATGACAAATTATTAAATCACCTATATAATTTTTATTATTTATTATATCTTTAAAATTAAAAGTTAATATATTTGTATATTTATTAATTCCTCTAAAAATTAAATTAAATTTTAAAATTTCATTTTTATTAACTAATTTAATTAATACTTTTGTTTTTTTTTTAAATTTTTTAACTGTATTTTTAATTAAAAATATAATTTTATTTTTTTTTTTTTTTTTAATATTAAAATCACATTGTAAAATTAATTTTAAAGATTTCATATTATAATTAATTAAATAATTAATATCAAGGGTGGAGAGAATTGAACTCACGACATACGGTTTTGGAGACCGGTGCTCTACCAACTGAGCTACACCCCTAATTAAATATAATTTATAATATTTAAATATTTTATAAAATATTTATAAAATTTAAAAAATTATTAAATAATTTAATAATATTAATTTTTTTAAAAATGTCTAAAATAATTAAAATAGCAACTCGAAATAGTCATTTAGCTTTATGGCAAGCAGAATTAATTAAAAAAAAAATTATTAATTTTTATCCAAATTTTAAAATAAAAATAATACCTATTATAACAAAAGGTGATATAATAATTAATAAATCATTAAAAAAAATAGGTGGAAAAAATTTATTTGGAAATGAATTAGAAAAATCACTTAAAAATAAAAAAACTGATATTGCAGTTCATTCAATGAAAGATATTTCAAATATTTTTTCTAAAGAATTTGGTTTAACAATTATTTGTGATCGTGAAGATCCAAGAGACATTTTAGTATCTAATAAATATAATTCTTTAAATAATTTACCTTACGGTAGTATAGTAGGAACTTCAAGTTTAAGAAGAAAATGTCAATTATTAATTAAAAGACCAGATTTAAAAATTTTAAATATTAGAGGAAATATTAATACTCGTATTAAAAAATTAAATAATAATGAATATGACGCAATAATTTTAAGTATTGCAGGACTTAAAAGATTAGGATATAATAATTATTTAAGATCACCACTTAATATAAAAGATTTTATACCTGCTGCAGGTCAAGGAGCTATAGGAGTAGAATATCGTTTAAATGATATAAAAATTTTAAATATATTAAAATCATTGTTTAATTATAAAATTAATTCTTGTATATTAACAGAAAGAATTTTTAATAATATTTTAAATTATGGTTGTCATGCTCCAATTGGAAGTTATGCAAAAATTATAAAAAAAAAAATTTGGCTTCGTATTTTTATTAGTTCTTCAAATGGTAAAAATTATATAAATGATGAATATTTTGGAAATATAAAAGATTTTAAAATTATTGGTTATAAATTAGCTAAAAAAATAATTAATTCTAATATATATAAATTCTTAAAAAAATAAAATAATTAATAATTTATTTTAAATAATATATTAAATTTTTTAAATTTAATTTATTAAAAATTAAAAAATATTTTTAGGTACTTTTTTCCCAATTTTTTTATAAAAATTTGAAACAAATAGATTAAATTTATTTAATTTAATTGAATTTCTTAAATTTAGCATTAAATTTTGATAATATCTAATATTATGAATAGTATTTAATCTTATTCCTAATATTTCTTTATTAATATTTAAATTATATAAATATGATAATGTATAATTAGAACATGTATAACAATCACAATTAATATCTAAAGGTTTTGTATTATATTTATATTTATGATTAGAAATATTTATTAAACCATTACTTACAAACAATTGACCATTTCGAGCATGTCTTGAAGGAATTACACAATCAAACATATCAATACCTCTACGTACACTTTCTATTATATCTTCAGGTTTACCTATTCCCATAAGATATCTAGGAAAATTTTTAGGAATTTTAGGACAAATATATTCTAAAATATCATACATATTTTTTTTTGGCTCACCAACAGCTAAACCACCAAAAGCATATCCATTAAAGCCAATATCAAGTAATCCATTTAAAGAAAATAATCTTAAATCTTTATATATTCCACCTTGAATAATACCAAATAATTTTTTTTTACTATTAATTTTATTAAATTGTTTTTTACTACGTTTAGCCCAACGTAATGACATTTCAACAGAATTTTTAATATAATTCCAATTATTTAAATAAGATAAACATTCATCTAAAATCATAAAAATATCAGAATTTAAAAAATATTGAATATTAATTGATTTTTCAGGACTTAAAAATAAATTATTTCCATTATTTGGATTTTTAAAATAAATACCTTCTTCTTTTATTTTATTTAATGTATTAAGACTAAATATTTGAAACCCTCCTGAATCAGTTAATATAGGTTTATTCCAATTCATATATTTATGTAAATCATCATGTATTTTAATAATTTTTATACCAGGACGTAACCAAAGATGAAAAGTATTGCTTAATATAATTTGTACATCAAGTTTTTTAACTTCTTCTGTTGTTAAAGTTTTAATAACTCCATAAGTTCCAACTGGCATAAATGTTGGAGTTTCTATTATAGAATTTTTAAAATTAAAATTTCCTAAACGAGTATAACCATTTGTTTTTATTAATTTATAATCCATATAAATTCCAAACTATATAATTATAAAAAAATTAATATTTTTAAAAATTATTATTTTTAGATTGAATAGCTGTAATTGCAATAGTATAAACTATATCATCAATAAGTGCACCACGAGATAAATCATTAACCGGTTTTCGAATACCTTGTAGTATAGGTCCTATTGAAATTATATTAGCAGATCTTTGAACCGCTTTATAAGTTGTATTACCTGTATTTAAATCTGGAAAAATTATTACATTTGCTTTTCCAGCAACCTTTGAATTTGGTGCTTTTTTTTTAGCTACATTTGAAATTATTGCAGCATCATATTGTAAAGGTCCGTCAATTATTAAATTTGGTTTTTTTTTTTTAATTAAAATTGTTGCTTGTTTAACTTTTTCTACATCTTTACCTATACCTGAATTACCAGTAGAATATGAAATCATAGCTATTTTAGGTTTAATATTAAATAATTTAGCTGTTTTAGCAGATTCAATAGCAATTTCAGAAAGTTGTTCAGATGTAGGATTTATATTAATTGCACAATCACCATATATTAAAACTTTATTTTGTAATAACATAAAATTAATTGAAGAAACTAATGAAATACCAGGTTTAGTTTTTATTATTTGTAATGCTGGACGAATTGTATTTGCTGTTGTATTTATTGAACCTGATACTAATCCATCAACTTCATTATTTTCTAACATCATTATACCTAATACTGTATTATTTTTTAATTCATTAATAGCTTTTTCTACATTCATACCTTTATGCTTACGTAATTGAACTAATTTATTAATATAATTATTTCTAATATTTTTAGGATTAATAATTTTTATTTTTTTATTAAATTTAATATTATTTAATATTGCAATTTTTTTAATTTTATCTGGATTTCCTAATAATATACATTCAGCAATATTTTTATTATAACAAATATTAGCAGCTTTTATAATACGAGGTTCGTAACCTTCTGGTAAAATTATTTTTTTATTTATATTTTTGGAAACTTCTGTTATTTTATAAATAAATTCTTTAGGTGTAAAATTTTTATATTTTGAATATTTTTTAAATTTAAATAAATTTAAATTTATATATTTAGAAATATATTTTTGTGTTTTTTTGATATTTATATAATCTTTATTAAATATTTTAAAATTTATTTTTTTTATAATTTTAAAAATTTTTAAACTTGTTTTATTAATTACAAAAACTGTTAAATTTGTTAAAAATATACAATTTAAAAATTTTTTTATTAATAAATTAGATACATTATAATCTGTTATAAGTATTGCTCCTAATTTTATACCATTATATACAGATAAACAAATTTTAAAAATTTCATTTATTTTATTCAATGAAATTATTATAAATGAATTTAAACAAAAATATTTAAATATATTTTTAATATTATTTTTACAAAATATTATATTTTTAATACGTTTAGTTAATATTTCACCTTTATTAATTATATTTGATTTAATATAATAACCAATATCAATAATACGAATTGAAAATAAATTTGAATTTAATGGTATATAATTTACTTTTTTATTTTTTTTAAATTTTTTAATATTTACATTATTATAAATCTGATTAATAATAAATTTATTAATTTTTAAATTTATATATTTTTTAAAATTATTATATATTATATTAATATATTTATTTATATTTTTATAATTAATAAATTTATTAAAAAATAATGGAATAATATTTTTAAAATTTAAAGATTTTGATATTTCATAATTTAAAAACATATAATTATAATTATTATTAATTAAATAAAATCCTTCTATTATAAAAATATCATATTTTTTAATATTTTTATAATAATAAGAAATTAATTCTTTTATTAATATATTTTTTTTTTCTAAAATTGTTAAATTTTTTATTTTTTTTGTATATATTTTATTATTATTTAATATAAAACAATTTTTTTTTTTTTTAATAATATTTTTTTTTTTAAAATTTATAATTGGTTTCATAAAACAAAATTTTATTTTTTTTTTTTTAAGAATATTAATAATACTTAAAGATAAATTATTAAATTTATTATTTACAGGCATTAACATAATTGTTTTTGACATTTATTCCTTTTTAAATTTTTATATTTAATATTTTTTAAATTAACATTTAATTAATAAATTTATTATTATTTATTATATTATATGAATCTTTTGCAATTATTAATTCTTCATTACTAGGAATTACTAAAGCTAAACGACTATTAAATTTAGTTATAATACCAGATTTTTTATAATAAATGTTTTTATTAAGTATTTTATCTATTTTAAAATTTAATATATTTAAAGAATTAATAGTTAATTCTCTTATTAATTCTGAATTTTCACCAATACCTCCAGTAAAAACAAGAGCATCAAAATTTTTATTAAATAATGTTATATAAGAACCTATATATTTTGATAATCTATGACAAAAAATATCTATTGCTAATTTAAAATTTTTTTTATTTTTATAATTTTTTTCTATATATTTTAAATCATTACTTATTTCACTTATTCCTAATAATCCTGATTCATTATTTAAAATTTTATTAATTTTATCAATTTTTATACCTAAAAAATTATATAAATAAAATATTATTGATGAATCTATATCACCGCATCTTGTTCCCATTACTAAACCTTCTAATGGTGTTAGTCCCATAGAAGTATCAATACATTTACCATTTTTAATAGCAGATATTGAACATCCATTCCCTAAATGACATGAAATTATATTAATATTTTTAATTTCTTTATTTAAAATATTAGCAGTTTTTAAAGTTATAAATTTATGACTTATACCATGTGCACCATATTTTCTTATTTTATATTTTTTATACAAATTATATGGTAAAGCATATAAAAAAAACTTTTTTGGAATACTTTGATGAAACGCTGTATCAAAAACAGCAATATTCTTTTTAATAAAATTTGGAAAATATTTAAAACTTTTATAAATTCCAATTAAATGTTCAGAATTATGAAGTGGTGCAAATTTTATTGAATCTTTTATAGAATTAATTACTTTATCATTAATTATTACAGAATTTGAAAAATGTTCTCCTCCATGAACTATACGATGACCTATAGAAAATAAATTTTTAAATATTTTTTTATTTTTAATTATAATTGAAGTAAAAATAAATTTTAATATTTCTAAATTAGAATTTATTTTATTTATTTTTTTTTTATAATTAATATTATTTATTTTCCATTTTATTAAATATATTTTATTTTTTAAATGTTTAGTTATTCCTGTAAGAATTTTTTTTTCATTAATTGGATTAATAATTGAAAATTTAATAGATGAACTACCACAATTTATAACTAAAATATTTTTTTTAATCATTTTATATTAATAATAAATAATATATTAAAGATATAATTATTTAAATATTTTTAAAAAATATTTAAATAATATTATATTATAATTAATAAATTTTTTTTAAAAAAATAAATTTTTTATATTATTTAATTTTTATTAATTTAATAAAAATATAATAATTTAAAAAATTCATTATCTATCTAAAATATTTTCAAAACGTGCTAATTTTGCATTAAAATTTAAATATATAGAACCAATAGGACCATTTCTTTGTTTACCTATTATAATTTGTGCTATATTTTTAAAATTACTATTTTTATTATATATTTCGTCTCTATAAACAAACATTATTAAATCTGCATCTTGTTCAATAGAACCAGATTCTCTTAAATCAGAATTAACTGGACGTTTATCTAATCTTTGCTCAAGTGATCTATTTAATTGAGATAAAGCTAATACAGGGATATTTAATTCTTTTGCTAATGCTTTTAATGAACGTGAAATTTCAGTTATTTCTAATGTTCTATTATTGAATAAATATGGAACACGTATTAATTGAAGGTAATCTATCATTATTAAACTTAATCCATTATTTTCTCTAAAAATTCTTCTTGATCTTGATCTAATCTCACTAATAGTTAAACATGAAGAATCATCAATATATATATTACGATTTTCCAATAAAATACCCATAATTTTAGATATACGTGACCAATCTTTATCATTTAATTGACCAGTACGAATATTATTTTGATTAATTCTTGTTAATGATGATAACATTCTCATCATAATTTGTTCACCTGACATTTCTAAACTAAAAATTAATACAGGTTTTTTTTTAATCATAGAAATATTTTCACATAAATTCATAGCAAATGTAGTTTTACCCATAGATGGACGTGATGCAATAATGATTAAATCTGATTTTTGTAAACCGCCTGTAATTTTATTTAAATTATGATATCCAGTATTTATACCAATAATACCGTTATTAGGGTTTTTATAAAATAATTCAATACGCGAAATTGTTGTATCTAAAATTTTTTCAACATTTTGAGGACCTAAATCTTTTTTAATTTTATTTTCTGCAATTTTAAAAATTTTTGTTTCAGCAAAATCAATTAACTCTTCACAATTTCTACCTTTAGGATTATAACCAGCATTAGCTATTTCATTTGCAACTGTTATCATTTCTCTTACAATTGCTCTTTCATGTATAATATCTGCATATGCTATAATATTTGAAATACTTGGAGTAATTTGAGATAATTCAGCTAAATATGCAAATCCTCCTACTATTTTTAATTTATCTTTTTTTTTTAAAGATTCTGATAAAGTAATTAAATCAATTGGTTTACCAATACCTAATAAATAATCCATTTCATTAAAAATAATTTTATGTTGAATACTAAAAAAATCATTCATATCAATTCTTTCTATAACATTTTCCCAATGACTATTCTCTAATATTATTCCACCTAATATAGATTGTTCAGCTTCTAAAGAATGAGGTAATATTTTTATATTATTAACTTTTATATCGTTTATTTTATTTTTTTTTTTAATCATTTTTCCTTTTAAAAAATTAAATAATTTAATATTATTAAAAATAAATTATTAATATTAATATTTATTATTAAATTAAATAAAAATAAATTATTATAAATATTTATAAAAAATTAATTTGTAATATTATATTAAATATTTTATTTTAAAAAAAACTTGATTTTTTTAAAATTATATTATATTATATTTTTATTTATTTAATATTTTAATCTTAAATATTCATTAATTATAAATATTTTGTTATTTTTAACATTATAAATTAATTATAAATTAATTTATAATTATAATATAAATATAAAAGGATAAAAATGTTAACATTTAATTTTTTAATTAAAAATATAATAGATTTTTTAACTATTAGTATATTACTAAGAGCTTGGATAGAATGGACTTTAAAAAAATTTAAACATCCATTTGCTAATTTTATTATTAAAATTACACAATTTCCAATTAATTTATTTAAAAAATTTATTCCTATATTTAATTCAATATATAAAATATCATTTTTAATATCTTTTGGATTAATGATAATAAAATTTTTAATATTATCTTATATACAAAATACATCTCCTGTTATTAGTTTACCAACAATTTTAATTTTATCTTTAGTATCATTAATAAAAATATTAAATTATTTAATTTTTTGGATATTTAGTATGTTTATTTTAATGAATTTTTTTAATCAAAAAGAAAGTTTATTTAAACAATTTATTTCACAATTATCAAATAAAATTATTAATTTATTTAAGATTTTATTACCTAAAATAAAAAGTAATAATTATTATTCTTTATTTATAATATTAATACTTTATTTAATAAATTATTTAGGTATTGATTTATTTGGAAATGTTTGGTTTATGTTATAATTAAAAAATTATTTTTATTTAATTAAATAATTAATTATAAAATAATAAAAATATTAAATTATAATTATTTATTTAATAAATTAATTAATTTTATAATATCAAAAGTATTTTTTAAATAACATTTTATATTAAATCCATAAATTGGATGATAAAAATCTATTAAATATGCATGTAATATTTGTTTATTTATTTTATTTAAAAAATTTTTTTTAGATTTTTTATTTAAATTATATTTTTTATCTCCTATAATTGGGTGTTTTATGTATAACATATGAACTCTTATTTGATGTGTTCTTCCACTTTTTATTTGAATTTTAAGTTCAGTATAATTTTTAATTTTTTTTAAAACTTTAAAATATGTAATAGCATTTTTTCCATTTTTATTAATATTCATTTTAATACGATTATATTTATTTCTTAATATTGGTATATTAATTATTCCATTTATATTAATTTTACCCTCTACTATTGTTTTATATTGTTTAATAATTTTATGATTTTTGAACATATTTAAAAAAAGTTTTTTTGTTAAAAATGTTTTTGCAATTATAATTAATCCTGATGTATCTTTATCTAAACGATGTACTAAACCTATACGATTAATAAAAATTAAATAAATGTTATAATATAATAAAGAATTTATTAATGTATTATTATAATTTTTATATCCAGGATGAACTATAAAATTAGAGGGTTTATTAATAATTAATATATATTTATCTTCATATAATATATTTAATTTAATATTTTGAATTTTTATTTTTTTTATATTTTTATTTAAAAAAATTTCAATTAAAGTTTTTTTTATTATTTTTTTTTTAGGATTATTAATTATTTTAAAATTAGATTTTACTTTATTATTTAAAATTATCTTTTTAATATATGTTCTGGAATAATTTGGTAATAAAATAGATAATATTTTATCTAATCTTTTATTTAAATAAATATTATTAATTTTAATTATTTTTTTTATAATCATTTAATATTTTTATTAATAATATTTTATAAAATTTATAATAATTATTAATAATAATTATTTAAATATTTAAATAATTTAAAATTAAATAAAAATATTTAAATATTTTATTATAATTTTATATAATTAAAAATGAATAAAAATAAAAAAAAAAAAATAATTAAAAAAGTTAAAAAAATAATTAATAATTCTATTTTTATAACAATGATAAATATTAATAAAATTAATTCTAATTTAATTAATGAATTAAGAAAAGAAAGTAGAAAAATAAAAGTTAAAATATTGTTAATACAAAATAACCTATTTAAAATAGCTTGTATTAAAACAAATTATGAATATTTAAAAAATGATATATATGGAAATAATATAATGTGTTTTTCAAAAGATAATCCTGGATTATCTATTAGACTTTTTAAAAAATTTGAAAAAAAAAATAAAAATTTTAAAATTAAATTAGCAGCTTATGAGGGAAATATTATTAAAAATAAAGAAATTGATAATTTAGCTAATTTACCTACTTTAGAAGAAATATTATCAAAATTAATTTGGGTATTAAAAGAAATTTCTTTAGGTAAATTTATTCGTGTTTTAAATAATTTAAAAAAAAAAAAAATAAATAGTAATATTTTATAATTAGGATATAATGAATAATAAAGAAAAAATGTTAGAAATTATAGAATCTATGACAATTAAAGATATTACTGAACTTGTTCTAAATATTGAAAAAAAATTTAATGTTTCATCTAATTTTGTAGTAAATAATACTAATAATAATGATAAAATTATTGAAGAAAAAACTGTATTTGATGTTATTTTAAAAAGTTTTGGTTCTAATAAAATTTCAGTTATTAAGACAATACGTAGTATTATTGGATTAGGATTAAAAGAATCAAAAGATCTTGTTGAATCTGCACCAACTATTATTAAAAAAAATTTAAATAAAATTGATGCAGAAAATTTAAAAAAAAAAATAGAAATTTCTGGTGCAATTGTTGAAATTAAATAAAAAATTATTTATAAATAAAAGACTGATATTAATTTCAGTCTTTTATGAAAAATTTAAAAATTTTAAAATTGGAAAATAAATGAAATATTCTAATATTGAAAAAATCTGTATAAGAAAAAATTTTAGTAAAATTTCTCAATCTTATAAAATTCCACATCTTCTTTCTATTCAAATAGAATCTTTTAAAAAATTTATTAAAAATGATTCAAAAAAAAAAATAGGTATTAGAAATTTATTAAATAATTTTTTTCCAATTTATAATAATAATGGTAATATTAAATTACAATATATTAAACATTATATAAGTAATTCATTATATGATTATCAAGAATGTAAAAATAGAGGTATTACTTATTGTGGAATATTAAAAATAAAATTAAAATTAATTATATTTGATAAATCTAAAAAAAAAATTAAATTTACAAAAATTAGAGAATTTAATATGTGTGAAATTCCTTTAATGACAAAAAATGCTACATTTGTTGTTAATGGTGTTGAAAGAGTTGTTGTATCTCAAATACATCGTAGTCCTGGAATATTTTTTGAAAGTGATAAAGGTAAAAAACATATATCTAAAAAGATTTTATATAGTGCTAAAATAGTACCTTATTCAGGGTCATGGTTAAATATAGAGTTCGATATTAAAGATATTTTGTTTGCACGTATTGATAAAAATAAAAAACTTCCAGTAACTATGATATTAAAAGCATTAAATTATAATGTAGAACAAATTATTGAATTGTTTTTTAATAAAATTACAATTGATATAAGTGATGAAAATATAAAAATAGATATTTTATCAAATAACCTAAAAAATGAAATAGCATTATTTGATATTATATCAAAAAATAAGTTATATGTAAAGAAAGGTAAAAGAATAACAGAAAGTGTTTTAAAAAAATTAAAAAAAGATAAAATTAAATTTATTAATATACCTTATAATTTTATTTTTACTAGAGTAATAGCAAAAGATTATTATAATAATAATAATGAATTAATTTGTATTGCAAATATGACAATATCTGAATATATTTTAAAAGAATTAAAAAAAAATAATTATAATAAAATAGAAGTTATATTTACAAATAATATAGATAATGGAGATTATATATTAAATACTTTACATTTTGATCAATCTTATGATCGTTTAAGTGCGTTAATTGAAATTTATCATATTTTAAAACCTGGTGTACCTGCTACATTAGAAATTGCAGAAAAATTTTTTGAAAATTTATTTTTTTCTGGGAAAAAATATAATTTATCTGAAATAGGTAGATTAAAAATAAATTATTCTATTTATAACAAAATTAAAAAAAAACCTAAATCATTTTATTTAAATAAAAAAGATATTATTTTAATTATTAAAAAATTAATAAATATTAAAAATGGTAAAGAAAAAATAGATGATATTGATCATTTAAAAAATAGAAGAATTCGTTCAGTTGGTGAAATGATTAATAATCAATTTTATTTAAGTTTATTAAGTACTAAAAAATATATTAAAGAAAAACTTTCTACACATAAAAAAAAAACTTTTCCAAAAGATTTAATTAATTTTAAAATAATAACAATTTTATTTAAAGACTTTTTTATTTCTAATCCACTTTCTCAATTTTTAGATCAAAATAATTCTCTTTCTGAAATTACACATAAAAGACGTATTTCAGCATTAGGTATAGGTGGATTAAATAAAGAATGTGCTAGTTTTGAAGTTAGAGATATACATTCATCACATTATGGACGTATTTGTCCAGTTGAAACACCTGAAGGTCCAAATATTGGACTTATTAATTCTTTAGCATTATATTCACAAACTAATAGATATGGTTTTTTAGAAACACCTTATAGATATGTTGAAAACGGTAAAATTACTAATAAAATTTGTTATTTATCACCAGCAAAAGAAGAAAATTCTATAATAGCTCAAATTAATTCTAATATTAATAAAAAAGGATTTTTTATTGATAAATTTGTGATTTGTAGATATAATGGAGAAACAAATTTATTTGAAAATAAAAAGATAAATTATATAGATATATCAAGTCAACAAATTTTATCAATTGGAGCTTCTTTAATACCATTCATAGAACATAATGATATTAATCGTTCTTTAATGGGTTCAAATATGCATCGTCAAGCTATACCAATGTTTATTACCGAAAAACCATTAATAGGAACTGGTATAGAACGTATTATTGCATCAGATTCTGGTTCTTTAATAACAGCTAAAAGAGGTGGAATAGTTAAATATGTAGATTCTAAAAAAATTATAATAGAAGTTGAAAATAAAGATATTATTTTTAATAAATCTAATACTGATTCATATAATTTAATAAAATATACAAGATCAAATCAAAATACTTGTATAAATCAAACACCTATTGTATCTTATAATGAAAAAGTTTCTAAAGGTGATGTATTAGCTGATGGTTCATCAACAAATAATGGAGAATTAGCATTAGGTAAAAATATACGTGTAGCATTTATGACATGGTATGGATATAATTTTGAAGATTCAATATTAATTTCAGAAAGAGTATTACAAAAAGATAAATTTGCTACTATTCATATACATGAATTAATATGTGAAATAAAAGATACTAAAGAAGGTTATGAAAAAATTACTACTAATATACCAGGAATTTCTAAAAATGATTTATTAAAACTTGATAAATTTGGTATTATAAAAATTGGTTCTGAAGTTAATGAAGGTGAAATATTAGTAAGTAAAGTTACTCCAAAAATTGAAAAACAATTAAAATCAGAAGAAAAATTATTATATGCAATATTTGAAAAAAAAATATCTGAATATCAAGATTCTTCATTACGTGTACCAAATGGAATTTCTGGTAAAGTTATTAATATAAAAATATTTAAAAAAAAAAAAAAAAAAATTAAAAATAAAAAAAAATATATATATAAAGAAAAAAATGAAAAAGAAAATTTAAATTATTTAAGAGAAAATATTAAAATTGAAATAAATAAAATTTTCAAAACATTTTTTAATTGTTTTTATGAATTATTTAATTATAATAATATAAATTATAAAATAATTAATAAAATTAAAATTGAAAAATTATTTAAATTTATTTTAAAAAATAATAAAGAAGAAAAAAAATTAATAAATTTAAATAATATATATATAATTATTATAAAAAAATATATAAAAAAAATAAAAAATTTTGAAAAAAAATATAAAGATTCATTTTCTTTAAAACCTGGAATATTAAAAATTATAAAAATATATATAGCAACTAAAAAAAATATTAAAATAGGTGATAAAATGTCAGGTAGACATGGAAATAAAGGTGTTGTATCTAAAATTATTCCTATAGAAGATATGCCATATGATGAAAATGGTATTCCAATAGATATTATTCTTAATCCTTTAGGAGTTCCTTCAAGAATGAATGTTGGACAAATTTTAGAAGTTCATTTAGGTATGGCAGCAAAACAATTAGGTAAATTAATAAATAAAATGTTGAAACAAAAAAAAGAAATATATAAAATAAGAAATTTTATAGAAAAAATTTATAATTTCGGAGATAATAATATTCAAAAAATTAATTTTAATAATTTTAATGATAAAGATATATTATTATTAGCAAAAAATTTAAAAAATGGTATTCCAATTGCATCACCTAATTTTGATGGAGCTAATGAAAAAGAAATTAAAGAGTTTTTAAAGTTTAGTGGTTTACCATCATCAGGACAAATTACCTTATATGATGGACAAACTGGTGAAAAATTTGATAAACCAATCACTGTAGGTTATATGTATATGTTAAAATTAAATCATTTAGTAGATGATAAAATTCACGCACGTTCTACAGGGTCATATAGTTTAGTAACTCAACAACCATTAAAAGGAAAAGCACAATTTGGTGGACAAAGAATAGGTGAAATGGAAGTATGGGCACTTGAAGCATATGGAGCAGCATATACATTACAAGAAATGTTAACTATAAAATCTGATGACATAATAGGACGTACAAAAATATATAAAAAAATTATAGATAATAAATATTATTCAGAACCAAATATTCCAGAATCTTTTAAAGTATTATTAAAAGAATTTAAATCTTTAGGAATTAATGTAGAATTATTTAAAAATAAATAATTTAAATTTTATTTTTTAATTTAATAATATTTTTTATTAGCGTATTATAAATACGCTTTTAAAAAAAATAAAAAGGAAAAAATGTCAAAAACTTTAAAATTATTATCTAATCAAGATAAAGTTACTGAATTTGATGCAATTAAAATTTCTTTAGCATCACCAAAAAAAATTATTTCTTGGTCTTATGGAGAAGTAAAAAATTCTGAAACAATTAATTATAGAACTTTAAAACCAGAAAAAGATGGTTTGTTTTGTTCAAAAATATTTGGACCAATTAGAGATTATGAATGTTTATGTGGAAAATATAAAAAAAAAAAATATTATGGTAGAAAATGTGAAAAATGTGGAGTAGAAATTACTAAAAAAAATGAACGTAGAAAAAGAATGGGACATATTAAATTATCTATTCCTATTGCACATATTTGGTATTCAAAAACATTACCTTCATATATTTGTTTATTATTAAATATGTCTATGAAAGATCTAGAAAAAATTTTATATTATGAATCATATATAATAATAAAAAAAGGAAAAGTAAATTTTAAAAAAAAAAAATTAATAAATGAAAAACAATATTTATTATTAAAAAAAGAATTTGGTAATAAATTTATTGCTAAAATAGGTGCTGAAGCTATTTTATATTTATTAAAAAAAATTAATTTAAAAACAGAATATGTTAAATTAAGATATAAATTAAATGAAATAAATTCTAATAATAAAAAAAAAAAAACAATAAATAGAATTAAATTAATTGAATCATTTATAAATACTTCTAATAAACCTGAATGGTTTATATTAACTGTATTACCCGTTTTACCACCAGATTTACGTCCATTAGTGCCATTAGATTCAGGACGTTTTGCATCATCTGATTTAAATGAATTATATAGACGTATTATAAATAGAAATAATCGTTTAAAAAAATTAATAAATTTATCTGCACCAGAAATTATTTTAAAAAACGAAAAACGTATGTTACAAGAAGCAGTTGATTCATTATTTGATAATGGTCGTAGAGGAAAAATAATATTAGGTTCAAACAAACAACCATTAAAATCTTTATCAGATATAATTAAAGGTAAAACAGGTAGATTTAGACAAAATCTTTTAGGAAAAAGAGTAGATTTTTCAGGAAGATCTGTAATTACAGTTGGACCATTTTTAAAATTAAATCAATGTGGTTTACCAAAAAAAATGGCATTAGAATTATTTAAACCATATATTTTAGGTAAATTACAATCATTAAAAATTTCAGATACAATAAAAACTGCAAAAAAAATGATAGACGATAAATCTGATATTGTAATGAATTTATTAGAAGAAATTACTAATTTACATCCAATATTATTAAATAGAGCACCAACTTTACATCGTTTAGGTATACAAGCATTTAATCCAATATTAACAGAAGAAAATTCAATACAACTTCATCCATTAGTATGTTCTGCATATAATGCAGATTTTGATGGAGATCAAATGGCTGTTCATATACCTTTAACAAATGAATCTCAATTAGAAGCACGTATATTAATGATGTCAACAAATAATATTTTATCTCCAGCTAATGGTGAACCAATAATTACTCCTTCTCAAGATATTGTTTTAGGGTTATATTATATGACAAGAGAATATATAAATTCAAAAGGTAGTGGTATGTTAATTACAAATATTAAAGAAGCAAAAATTTTATATTTAAATGGAATTGTTTCATTACATGCACGTGTAAAAATTAGAATTAGTGAAAATATTAAAAAAGAAAATATTTGGTTTAAAACTAAAAAAATTGTTAATACAACTATTGGTAGAGCAATTCTTTGGTCAATATTTCCTAAAGGTTTATCATTTAATATTATTAATAAAAATTTAGTTAAGAATGAGATTTCAAATATTTTAAGTATTTGTTATCATACTTTAGGAATTAAAAAAACAATTGTTTTATTAGATAAATTAATGTCTATTGGATTTAAATATTCTACTAAATCAGGTATTTCAGTTTCTATTGATGATATGAAAATACCTAAAAAAAAAAAACAAATTATAGAAGATGCTCAAAAAGAAGTAATTAAAATTCAAAAACAATTTGAATTTGGTTTTATAACAGATTATGAACGTTATAATAAAATAATTGATATTTGGTCAATAGCAAATGATAAAGTTACTAAAGAATTAATAAAATATTTATCATTTGAAAAAAATATTATATATAATGGAAAAAAAGTAAAACAATTTTCTTTTAATAATATTTTTATGATGGCAGATTCTGGATCTAGAGGATCAATTGCTCAAACTAGACAACTTTCAGGTATGAGAGGATTAATGATGAAACCTGATGGATCAATTATTGAAACTCCTATTATATCAAATTTTAAAGAAGGATTAAATATAATACAATATTTTATTTCAGCTCATGGTGCGAGAAAAGGTTTAGCAGATACAGCGTTAAAAACATCAAATTCTGGTTATTTAACAAGAAGATTAGTAGATGTTTCTCAAGATTTAGTAATATCTGAAAATGATTGTGGAACAAAAGAAGGAATATGGATAACTTCTATAATTGAAGGAGATTCTATTAAAGATTCTATGTCTGATCGAATAATTGGAAGATTAATATCAAAAGATGTTAAAATTAATAATGGAACAAAAATTTTATTTAAAAAAAATACATATATTAATAGAGAAATATGTAAAATTTTAGAAAAATATTCAATTAATAAAATAAGAGTTCGTTCTGTTGTAACTTGTGAAACTAATTTTGGAGTATGTGTAAAATGTTATGGAATGGATTTATCTAAAGGTAGTATAATTAATAAAGGTGAGGCAATTGGAATAATTGCAGCACAATCTATAGGTGAACCAGGAACACAATTAACAATGAGAACATTTCATATTGGAGGTGTTGCATTTCGTGAAATTATTGAATCTTATATACAAGTTAAAAATAATGGTATTATTATATTAGAAGATTTTAAATGTATTAAAAATATTAAAGGAAAATTTATTGTTACTTCACGTAATTCAAAATTAAAAATAATTAATAAATTAAATCAAATAAAAGAAATTTATAAAATTCCTTATGGAGCAAATATTTTAAAATTAAATAATAAAATTGTTAAAAAAAATGAAATTATAGTTAATTGGGAACCACATACTAAATTAGTAATAAGTGAAATATATGGTTTTGCTAAATTTTTAGGTGTTATAGAAGGTGAAAATGCTATATTTCAAAATGATAAATTAACTGGAATATCATCAATGATAATAATAAATAATAATAAAATTAGTGATGAAGGAAAAAAAATAACACCAGTTTTAATGATAGTAGATTATTATAATAGACCTAAATTTTTTCCAAATTCTAAAATATTTGCACATTATATATTAACTCCAAAATCAATAATTAGAATTAAAGAAGGTGATGAAATTAATATAGGAGATGTAATTTCAAGAAAACCACAAGAAACAGAAAATATTAAAGATATTACAGGAGGTTTACCACGTGTTGTAGATATATTTGAAGTTAAAAAATCTAAAAACCCTGCAATTTTAGCTGAATTTGATGGTATTATTACATTTAATAAAAAATTTAAAAATAAAATTCATGCAACTTTAAAATCAAACGATAATAAAATTATTAATTTTGTTATTCCAAAATGGAGAGAAATAAATGTTTTTGAAGGTGAAAATATTAAAAAAGGTGATATAATTTGTGATGGTGAAATTATTCCAAATGATATTTTACGTCTTAAAGGAATAAGTGAACTTACTAAATATATTGTTGATAAAGTACAAGAAGTTTATCGTTTACAAGGTGTTAAAATCAATGATAAACATATTGAAGTAATTATTCATCAAATGTTAAAAAAAGTAATTATAATAAATTCTGGAGATAGTGAATTTTTACCTGGTGAAAGTATTGATTTTTCACGTATAAAAATTATCAATGAACAATTAAAAATGCAGAATAAAAGAATAATAACATTTGTTCGTTATTTATCAGGTATTACAAAATGTTCTTTATCAACTGATTCATTTATTTCTGCTGCTTCTTTTCAAGAAACAACTAGAATTTTAACAAAAGCTTCTGTTTTTCAAAAAATTGATGAACTTAGAGGATTAAAAGAAAATGTAATTATTGGACGTCTTATACCTGCTGGAAGTGGTTATATGTATCATAAAAAAAAAATATTAAAAAGTATTGAAAGAATTAAAGAAGATAAAAAAAAGAAAACTGATAAATTATTTAAAAATAAAGAATAATGATTTACTTTTCCACGAACCTAAATGGTTCGTGGGAAACAATTTTAATAAATATTTAATATTTTTACATTTTATTTATTTTTTTAGATATAATAGATTTATAACGAGATGCTTTATTTTTATGAATTATATTTTTTAAAGATTGTCTATCTAAAATTTTTTGTGTTTTTATATAAAAATTTTTTGCTAAAGTTATATTTTTATTATTTATTATTAAGAAATTTTTTTTGATAAAAGTTTTAATCATTGATTTATAACATGAATTATGTTTTTTTTTTTTTTTTGATTGTATAATACGTTTTATTGATGATTTATTATTTGCCAATTATTTTATTCCTTATTAATTTATTTTTTTAATATTTATTAAATATTTAATAAATATTAAAAAAAATAAAAATATTATAAATATATAATTATTTAATAATTTACAAATATTTAAAAATTTAATATAATATAATAAATATTTTATTTTAAATTTTAAAATATTTTATAATTTTTTTAAAAAATATATTAATAATTAAAAATGACAAAAATTTTTTTTTTACCAAATAAAAAAAAATGTTTAAATGGATTTATTATAGAATCAAAAAATAATACTAATTTATTAGAATTAGCTCATAATAATAATATAAAAATTGAAAATGCATGTAAAAAATCTTGTGTTTGCACAACATGTCATTGTATAATACATAAAGGTTATAATTCATTAAATTGTTTAAGAGAATTTGAAGAAGAAATTTTAGATAAAGCATGGGGTTTAGAAAATAAAAGTAGATTATCTTGTCAAATAAAAATTAAAAAAAAAGATTTAGTAATTGAAATACCTATATATAATATAAATTATATTAATGAATATTAATAAAAAATTTTATTTTTAATTAATTTAATTTTAAATAATTAATATTTATAAATATTTTAAAATATTTATAAATATTAATTATTTAAAAAAGGGAAAAATATTTTAAAAAATGAATAAAAATTAAATTAAAATTATAACATCAAAAAGAAAAAGATTTAATAGTATTAGCAAGTGCTGGTAGTGGTAAAACAAGTGTTTTAGTTAATCGTATAATTTGGTTAATTTAAAATAAAAAATATCTTCAGAATCTATTTTAGTAATTACTTTTTTGAAAAAAGCAGCTAGTGAAATATATAAAAAAGTTAAAAAAATATTAAATAATAATATTAAAAATATTAAAATTGGTACTTTTCATAGTATAATATATAAAATTTTATATTCTTATTATTATGAAAAATTTAATGTTAAAATAAAAATAATTAAAAAATTTGAACAAATTAATATAATTAAAAATATTATTAAAAAATTAGGTATTGATTTTAATAAATATAATATTGAATTATTAATAAAATATATTAATAATAAAAATTTAGATTTATTTTTTAAAAATTATAAAAATAAAAAATTTAATAAAATTGATAATTTTTTATTAATATATAAAAAATATAAAGAAAATTGTAAAAAAAATTATTTATTTGATTTTGAAAAAATTATATTAAAAATAAATTTTTTATTATTAAATAATTCAAATTTTTATAAAAAATATTTTAATAAAATAAAATATATATTTGTTGATGAATTTCAAGATATTAATAAATTAATATATAATTTTTTAAATTTAATTAAAAATAAAAATAATAATATTATGTTAATCGGAGATGATGATCAAGCAATATATAATTGGAGAGGATCAGAAAATGAATTAATTGAAAAATTTAAAAAAAAAAATTCCAAAAATTAAAATTTTTAATTTAGAAGAAAATCATAGATCAAATAATAATATTATATTAGCAGCAAATAAATTAATTAATAATAATTCTAATCGTATTAAAAAAAAATATGGACTAAAAAAGAAAATGGAGAATTTATAAAATTATATTATGATAAAAATATTTATGATGAAGCTTTATATATTTTAAGAAATATTTTAAAATTATTAAAAAAAGGTTATAAATATAGTGATTGTGCAATTTTATATAAAAACAATTTTCAATTATATATACAAAAAAAGTTTTATTTGATAATAATATAGCATTTGAAGTAATTAATGAAAAAAAATTTATAGATAATGAAGAAATTCAAAATTCTTTATTTAATTTATTTTTTTATAAATTTAAATAAAAATTAATATTTATTGAAAATTATAATTTTTTCAGAAAATAATATAAATATTGAAATTATTAATAAAATATATAAAAAGTATAAAAAAATATAAAAAAAATCATTATAGAAAATGATAAATATATTTTTAGAAAAAAAAATAATAAAAAATACAATGATTTAAAAAATTTTATAAATTTAATAAAAAAAATTAAAAAAAATATATTAAATTTAAAATTATATGAACAAATATAATATATTTTAAAAAATATGGGAATATTTTTATTATATAAAGATAATAATAAAAAAATAAAAAATTTAAATAAATTTATTAAATTAAGTAAAAGTTATTATTTAAAAAATAAATTTAAAAAAAATATTTTAAATTCTTTTTTATTATATTTTGAAATGATTTATGAAAAAAACTCAAAAAATGAAAATTCAGTAAAATTAATGACTTTACATTCTTCAAAAGGTTTAGAATTTAATCAAGTTTTCATAATAGGAATGGAAGAAGGAATTTTACCAAGTAAATATTCTAAAAGACTTAAAATCTTTAGAAGAAGAAATAAAACTTACTTATGTTGGTATAACAAGGGTAAAAAAAATTTTTACATTTTATCTGTACAAAAAGAAAGGGTTTTGTATGGGAAAAAAAATTTTCCCATCCAATCTAGATTTATAGATGAAATAACATTTAAATATATTAAAATAGTAAATAAATAAATATTTGATTATTTATTTTAAATATATTTTGATAAAAATAAATTATCAAACATAAGCATATTTTTTTTATTATAATTAAAAAATTTTAAATTTTCTAAAATTGTTTTTAATATTTTTTCTTCATCTTTTTGTTTTAAAATATACCAACTTAAAAAATGAAATGTTTTAAAATCTTTATTTTTAAATGAAAAATCAGATATTAAATTAATATTATAAGTATTTTTAATTTCATTTTTATAAGCATATTTAAATACATCTAATAAAGAATTAAAATTTGTTTTAATTTTAATATTTGAATTTATTATTGGTAATATATTAATATCACATAAATAATTAAATATTTTTTCCATATGTTCTAATTCTTCTTTTGAATTTTTTTTAAAAAAAATTGATGCATTTTTAAAGTTTTCTATTTCACACCAAGCACTCATTTGTAAATATAGATTAGAAGAATATTTTTCTAAATTTAATTGATTATTTAAATTTAAAATATTTTTATTTTTAAGCATTTGGTTTTGTCTCCTTTGTTATAAATAATTTTTTTAAATTATTTAAAATTAATATTAATTAATATTAATTATATTATAATGTTATATTTTATAATTAAATAATTTTAAATTTTTTATAAATATAAAATTTAAAATATTTAATAAATACAATATAATTATTTTTTTAAAATAATCAAGTATAAATAATAAATTATTTAATATCAATATATATATTTTTATTTTTTTTTATTAATTTAAATATTTATTTATGTATTTAAAAATTATTTTTTAAATAATCAATAAATAATATTTTAAATATATTAAAATATGAAAAAATCTTTAATTATTGCAAATTGGAAATTAAATGGAAATAAATATTTTATTAACGATTATATAAAAAAATTACTTTATGAAATAAATAAAAATAAAATAAATAATGTTATTATAGCTCCTCCATTAATTTATTTACAAAAAATTATAGAAAAATTAAAAAATAGTAATATAAAAGTATGTGCTCAAAATGTTGATATTAATTTATTTGGAGCGTTTACTGGAGAAATTTCTGTTGCAATGTTAAAAGATATAGGTGTAAAATATGTATTAATTGGTCATTCTGAAAGAAGAATAAACCATAATGAAAATGATGAAATAATTTATAAAAAATTTAAAATTGTCAAAGAAAATAATTTGATTCCTATATTATGTATTGGAGAAACATATAACGAAAAAAAAAATGGTAAAACTAAAGAAGTTTGTTATAATCAAATTAATTATATTATAAAAAAAATGGGTATAAAAGTACTTGAAAATTGTATTATCGCATATGAACCCGTATGGGCAATTGGTAAAGATATATCAATAAATTATTTAGAAATTCAAAAAATACATAAATTTATACGTTCTAAAATTTATTTATATGATAAAAAAATATCAAAAGAAATTGTAATACAATACGGAGGTTCTGTTACAGATAAAAATATAAAAGAATTATTAATTCAACCAGATATTAATGGTGTTTTAGTAGGAAATTCATCTTTAAATTTTGATATTTTTTTAAAAATAATAAAATTTTCAAAAAATTTTCAAAATTAAAAATTTTTTAAAATAATTAAATTTAAAATTAGAGAAAAAATGAATAAAATAATGAAAGCTTGTGATTTTATAATTTTTGGAACTAAAGGAGATTTAGCAAAAAGAAAATTATTACCTTCATTATATTATTTAGAAAAATTTAAATATATTCATAAAGATACTCGTATAATAGGTGTTGGACGTGCAAATTGGAAAAATGAAGAATATATTAATTTAGTAAAAAAATCATTAATTAATTTTTTAAATGAAAAAATTGATAAAAAAATTTGGATAAAATTTAGTTCTCGTTTAAAATTTTGCAATTTAGATATTTATCATATTAATAATTTTTTAAATTTAAAAAATATTTTAAACAAAAAAAATAATATTCTAATTAATTATTTTGCTATGCCTTCTAATACTTTTGTTGATATATGTAAAGGATTAAAAAAAATAAAAATTAATAATAAATTATCACGTATTGTATTAGAAAAACCTTTAGGAAATAATTTAAAAACATATAATCAAATAAATAATAAAATTTTAAAATATTTTAATGAATCGCAAATTTATAGAATTGATCATTATTTAGGTAAAGAAACAATTCTTAATTTATTAATATTACGTTTTGCAAATAATTTATTTTTTTCAAATTGGGATAATAATATTATTGATTCTGTTCAAATAACAATTTCAGAAGAAGTTGGAATTGAAGGAAGATTTGAATATTTTGATAAAGTTGGACAAATGAGAGATATGGTTCAAAATCATTTACTTCAAATATTATTATTAATCACTATGTCAATTCCATTAAATTTAAATTCTAAAAGTATTAAAAATGAAAAAATTAAAATTTTACGTTCTTTAAGATGTATTGATTACAATAATGTTGAAAAAAAAACAGTAATAGGTCAATATACATCTGGAATAATTAATAATAAAACTGTGTCAAGTTATTTAGAAGAAATTGGTTTAAATAAAAAAAGTAATACTGAAACCTTTGTTTCTATTCGTGTAGATATAGATAATTTTAAATGGTCAGGAGTACCATTTTATTTACGTACTGGGAAACGTTTAAATAAAAAACTTTCAGAAATTGTAATATATTATAAAAAATTACCTATAAATTTATTTAATGATAATATTAAAGAATTACCACAAAATAAACTTATTATTCGTTTACAACCAAATGAAGGAATTGAAATACATATATTAAATAAAATATTAAATTTAAAAAATAAATATAATTTACAATTAAATAAATTAAATTTAAATTTTTATAAAAAAAATGATAAAAATCATAAACCAGATGCTTATGAACGTTTAATATTAGAAATTATGAAAGGTATTAAAACGCTTTTTATAAGTCATGAAGAAATTGAAGAGTCTTGGAAATGGGTTGATTCTATAATAAATGGATGGAAAGAAAAAAAAATGACACCTATCTTATATAAGTCCGGTTCTTGGGGACCTGAAGAATCAAATAATTTATTAAAAAATGATAAAAGATATTGGAATTAAAAAAATATTAAATATTTTATTTTATTAGATATATTAATTATAAATTTTTTTATTATTTTTAAAAAGGCTTTTAAAAATGTATGCAATTGTTGAAAATGGTGGTAAA
Source organism: Enterobacterales bacterium endosymbiont of Anomoneura mori (assembly GCF_047159375.1). NCBI lineage: Bacteria > Pseudomonadati > Pseudomonadota > Gammaproteobacteria > Enterobacterales > Enterobacterales bacterium endosymbiont of Anomoneura mori. Next base: position 70,782 of record NZ_AP031381.1, on the reverse strand, counting down.
CAATATAAAGTAGAAGAAAATAAAATTTTATGTATTGAAAAAATAAATGATAAAATCGGAAATAAAATAAAATTAAAAAAAATTCTTTTATTTGTTAATAACAAATATATTAAAATTGGTAAACCTTTTATTAATAATATCATAATTAATGCAGAAATTATTAATCATATAAAAGATATTAAAAAAAAAATAATAAAATTTAAACGTAGAAAACATCAAAAAAAACATTTAGGACATCGTCAAAAATATACAATTATTAAAATTATTAAAATATTAAAAATATAAAAAGGAAACAATGGCACAAAAAAAAGCTGGGGGTTCTACAAAAAATGGACGTGATTCTAAATCTAAAAGATTAGGAATAAAAAAATTTGGTGGTGAATTAGTTTTTCCTGGTAATATTATTATAAGACAAAAAGGAAATAAATTCCATGCTGGTAATTATGTAGGTTGTGCTAAAGATCATACTTTATTTGCATTAAAAAAAGGTAAAATTGAATTTAAAAAAAAAGGTCAAAAAAATAAAAAAATTGTAAATATAAAACTTTTTTAATTTTATATAATATATAATAAATTATATAAAATAAAACACTATCTAAAATAATTTTTAAAATAATGCCTGGCAATTTCCTACTCTTGCATGAGGGAACCTCACACTACCATTGGCGTTACAGCATTTCACTTCTGAGTTCGGAATGGGATCAGGTGGTACTACTGTGCTATCTTTGCCAGGCGAAAAATTTTAAAAAATAACCAAAATATTTATATATCAATTTAATATAAAATTTTTAAATTAAACAAAGTTAAGTCTCACGGTTCATTAGTATTGGTTAGCTAAATATATTGCTATACTTACACATCCAACCTATCTACGTCTTAGTCTTAAACGTTCCTTTAGGAATCATAAAGATTCGGGAAGACTTATCTTGAGGAAAGTTTCGCACTTATATGCTTTCAGCGCTTATCTTATCCGTACTTAACTACCGGGCAATACCATTGGCATGATAACCCGAACATCAGCGGTACGTTCACTCCGCTCCTCTCGTACTAGGAGCAACTCCTCTCAATCTTCCAACGCCCACGGCAGATAGGGACCGAACTGTCTCACGACGTTCTAAACCCAGCTCGCGTACCACTTTAAATGGCGAACAGCCATACCCTTGGGACCTACTTCAGCCCCAGGATGTGATGAGCCGACATCGAGGTGCCAAACACCGCCGTCGATATGAACTCTTGGGCGGTATTAGCCTGTTATCCCCGGAGTACCTTTTATTCGTTGAGCGATGGCCTTTCCATACAGAACCACCGGATCACTAAGACCTGCTTTCGCATCTGCTCGAATCGTCACTCTCGCAGTTAAGCTAGCTTATGCCTTTGCACTAATATTACGATTTCTGACCGTAATTAGCTAACCTTTGTGCTCCTCCGTTACTCTTTGGGAGGAGACCGCCCCAGTCAAACTACCCACCAGACATTGTCTTTATTTCAGTTAATGAAATTAAGTTAGAATATTAAATTTTAAAGGGTGGTATTTCAAGGACGGCTAAATTAAAACTAGCATTTCAATTTTGATGCCTCCCACCTATCCTATACATTAAAAATTAATATTCAATATCAAGCTATAGTAAAGGTTCACGGGGTCTTTCCGTCTTGCCGCGGGTACACTGCATCTTCACAGCAATTTCAATTTCACTGAGTCTCGGGTGGAGACAGTCTGGCCATCATTACGCCATTCGTGCAGGTCGGAACTTACCCGACAAGGAATTTCGCTACCTTAGGACCGTTATAGTTACGGCCGCCGTTTACTGGGGCTTCGATCAAAAGCTTCATATTACTATTAACTTTATCAATTAACCTTCCAGCACCGGGCAGGCGTCACACCGTATACTTCCACTTAAGTGTTTGCACAGTGCTATGTTTTTATTAAACAGTTGCAGCCAGCAATTATCTGCGACTGGTTTCAGCTACATTCGTTTAGAATTTCACATAATACCAGCGTGCCTTATCCCGAAGTTACGACACAATTTTGCCTAGTTCCTTCACCCGAGTTCTCTCAACGCCTTAGTATTCTCTACTTGACCACCTGTGTTGGTTTATAGTACGGTTTTATTTTTATTTTAATTTTAAAAGCTTTTCTTGTAAGTATGGCATCAACTAATTCATCAATTTAATGATTATTCATCACATCTTAAAGTTTAACTTCTACATGTTTAAACCAAGATAACCGACACTTGGCTAGCTTAGCCTTCTTCGTCCCTTTTAAAATAATAAAAATAAAGTACAGGAATATTAACCTGTTAATCATCGACTACGCTTTTCAGCCTCACCTTAGAAACCGACTTACCCTGCCTTGATTACCATTGGACAGGAAACTTTAGTCATTCGGCGAGCAGGTTTTTCACCTGCTTAATCGTTACTTATGTCAGCATTCGCACTTCTGATACCTCCAGAAAATTTTTCAATTTTCCTTCAACGGCTTACAGAACGCTCCTCTACCTAACAATATTAAATTGTTACCACAGCTTCGGTATATAGTTTAAGCCCCGTTAAATCTTCCGCGCAAGCTGACTAGACCAGTGAGCTATTACGCTTTCTTTAAATGATTGCTGCTTCTAAGCCAACATCCTGGCTGTTTATGCCTTCTCACATCGTTTTCCACTTAACTATAATTTAGGGACCTTAGCTGGTGGTCTGGGTTGTTTCCCTTTTCACGACGAATGTTAGCACTCGCCGTGTGTCTCCCATGATAACATTCTTTGATATTCGGAGTTTGCATTGGTTCAGTAAATCGGTAGATTCCTTACCCAAAACAGTGCTCTACCCTCAAAGATGAATTACATGAGGCGCTACCTAAATAGCTTTCGAGGAGAACCAGCTATCTCCCGGTTTGATTGGCCTTTCACCCCTAACCACAAGTCATCCGCTAATTTTTCAACATTAGTCAGTTCAGTCCTTCAATTAATTTTAATTAATTTTCAACTTGCTCATGGTTAGATCACCGGGTTTCGGGTCTACATTTTGAAACTATACGCCCTTTTAAGACTCGGTTTCCCTTTGGCTCCCCTATATGGTTAACCTTGCTACAAAATATAAGTCGCTGACCCATTATACAAAAGGTACGCAGTTACATTTTTTAAAAAAATGCTTCTACTGCTTGTACGTATACGGTTTCAGGTTCTATTTCACTCCCCTCCCGGGGTTCTTTTCACCTTTCCCTCACGGTACTAGTTCACTATCGGTCAATCAAGAGTATTTAGCCTTGGAGGATGGCCCCCCCATATTCAAACAGGATTACACGTGTCCCGTTTTACTAATAGAGAAAAATATATATATTTTTTTCGTATACGGGACTATCACCCTATATTGTGTTATTTTCCAAAAAACTTCTACTAAAAATATTATTTTTTTTATATCTCTTGGCTTTTCCCATTTCGCTCGCCACTACTAAGGGAATCTCAATTGATTTCTTTTCCTCAGGTTACTTAGATGTTTCAATTCACCTGGTTTGCTTTTTGTCACTATTTATTTATGACAAAATAGTGTTTTTTAAAACACTGGGTTTCCCCATTCGGGAATCATTGGGTAATATCGGGTCAATCACCTAACCAATGCTTTTCGCAGATTTGCACGCCCTTCTTCGCCTTTGATTGCCTAGGCATCCACCGTATACGCTTAATTTCTTAACTTTGTAATAATAATATAATAAATAAAAAATTAAAATAATTTAATAAAAAGATGGAGCTAAGCGGAATCGAACCGATGACCTTCTACTTGCAAAGCAGATGCTCTACCAATTGAGCTATAGCCCCTAATTTAATATTTAAATCAATTATATAAAAAATAGGCCTGAGTGGAATTGAACCACCGACCTCACCCTTATCAGGGGTGTGCTCTGGCCATCTGAGCTACAAGCCTATTATTTAATAGGTTGTATAAAAAGTAACTATGGGCACTCACGATTTAAATAAAGTAAGGAGGTGATCCAACCGCAGGTTCCCCTACGGTTACCTTGTTACGACTTCACCCCAGTTATGAACCACAAAGTGGTAATTGCCCTTCCTTAGATTAAGCTAATTACTTCTTTTACAGTTCACTTCCATGGTGTGACGGGCGGTGTGTACAAGGCCCGGGAACGTATTCACCGTAGCATGCTGATCTACGATTACTAGCGATTCCGACTTCATGGAGTCGAGTTGCAGACTTCAATCCGAACTGAGATGTACTTTAAAGATTTGCTTGCTCTCGCGAGTTAGCTACTTTTTGTATACACCATTGTAGCACGTGTGTAGCCCTACTCATAAGGGCCATGATGACTTGACGTCGTCCTCACCTTCCTCCAATTTATCACTGGCAGGTTCCTTTGAGTTCCCGACTTTAATCGCTGGCAACAAAGGATAAGGGTTGCGCTCGTTGCGGGACTTAACCCAACATTTCACAACACGAGCTGACGACAGCCATGCAGCACCTGTCACAAATTCCTTTTTAAAGGTTCATTTTATTTCTAAAATGCTTTTTTTGGATGTCAAGAGTAGGTAAGGTTTTTCGCGTTGCATCGAATTAAACCACATGCTCCACCGCTTGTGCGGGCCCCCGTCAATTCATTTGAGTTTTAACCTTGCGGTCGTACTTCCCAGGCGGTCAATTTAACGTGTTAACTACGAAAGCTATATCTCAAGGATACAACTTTCAAATTGACATTGTTTACAGCATGGACTACCAGGGTATCTAATCCTGTTTGCTCCCCACGCTTTCGCACCTCAGCGTCAGTTTTTGCCCAGGGGGTCGCCTTCGCCACTGGTATTCCTCCAGATATCTGCGCATTTCACCGCTACACCTGGAATTCTACCCCCCTCTACAAAACTCTAGTTTATTAGTATCAAATGCAGTTCCTAAGTTAAGCTTAGGGATTTCACATCTGACTTAATATACCGCCTACGTGCTCTTTACGCCCAGTAATTCTGATTAACGCTAGCACCCTCCGTATTACCGCGGCTGCTGGCACAGAGTTAGCCGGTGCTTCTTTTGTAGGTAACGTCAATTATTAACATATTAAATTAATGTTTTTCTTTCCTACTGAAAGTGTTTTACAACCCTAAGGCCTTCTTCACACACGCGGCATAGCTGCATCAGGCTTTCGCCCATTGTGCAATATTCCCCACTGCTGCCTCCCATAGGAGTCTGGACCGTGTCTCAGTTCCAGTGTGGCTGGCCGTCCTCTCAGACCAGCTAGAGATCGTTGCCTAAGTGAGCCGTTACCTCACTTACTAGCTAATCTCATCTGAGCGCATTCAATGGCGTGAGATTAATTACTCACTTTAATCTTTTTTAAATTAGATATTATATGGCATTAGCAATCATTTCTAAATGTTATTCCTTACCATTGAGTAGCTTCCCAGATATTACTCACCCGTTCGCCGCTCGCCGACAAAACAAAATTCCGTTTTTCGTTGCCGCTCGACTTGCATGTGTTAAGCTTGCCGCTAGCGTTCAATCTGAGCCATGATCAAACTCTTCAATTTTAAAACATTTTTTATTTCTAATTCATAATTTACATGTTTATTTACTGTATATAAAAAATTAAATAAATCTCAAAAGAGATTAAAATTTTCTGTGAGTGCCCACAAATTACCCAAAAGTTTAAATAAAAAATATTTATTTAAACTTTTGAATTAATATTATATTATTTTTTTATTTTAATGTCAAGCATTTAATTAAAAATATTTATAACTTGTTTAATTATTTTTAATTATAAATATTTAAATAGTTTTAAATATAAAATAAAAAAATATTATTTAATATTAAATATAATAAATTTTTAAATAATAAATATTAGTTGCAATTTTTTTTTTTTATGTTATAATATATTTATAAAAAAAAATTGGGTCGTTAGCTCAGTCGGTAGAGCAGTTGACTTTTAATCAATTGGTCGCAGGTTCAAATCCCGCACGACCCATTTTAAAATAATTTTATTTTAATATAAAAATGGAGTAATATGAAATTTATAATTAAAAGAGAAACATTATTAAACAATATTCATCAATTAAATTACACATTAAATATTAATAATTTATATATATATAATAATATTTTATTAGAAATTAAAAATAATATTTTAACTATAATAAATTCAAATCAAGATATAGAAGTAATATCAAAAATTAACCTTTTAGGAAAAAATGAAAATGGTAGAATAACAGTTTCTACACGTAATTTTATAAATATATTTAAAAATTTATCAAAAAATTCTGAAGTATTAGTAAAATTAAATAAAGAATTAATAATTATAAAATCAAAATTTAGTAAATTTTGTTTATCTACATTACCTGCTGATAATTTTCCAAATATAGATAAATGGAAAATTTTAACTCAATTAGAATTTAAATTAAATCAATGTATATTTAAAAAAATAATTAAAAGTACATTTTTTTCAATATCTAATAATGATATTAGATATTGTTTAAATAATATTTATTTAGAAATTAAAAAAAACATAATTAAATGTACTACTTCAGATGGACATAGATTATCTATTGCAACATTATATATTAAAGAAGATTTACCTTTTTGTTCAATAATTATACCAAAAAAAATAATTTTTGAAATATTAAAAATATTAAAAGAAGGAAATTTAAAATTACAAATTGGAAAAAATAATATACGTATATATATAAAAAATTTAATTTTTACTTCTAAATTAATAAATGGTAATTATCCTAATTATAAAAAAATATTAAATGATAATGAAGGTGAAAATTTTGAAATAAATTCTGAAAATTTAAAAAATGCAATAAAACGTGTTTCTATTTTATCAAGTGAAAAATTTAATATTGTATATTTAACTTTAAATAATAATAAATTAAAAATTAAAACACATAAACCTCCTAAAGAAGAAGCTATAGAGTATATAAAAATAATTTATAATGGACCTAAAAAAAAAATTGGAATTAATTTAAATTATATCTTACCAATATTAAATTATTTAAAAAAAAAAAATATAAATATTTTAATTAAAAATAACGATAATAGTATTCAAATAAAATATTTTAATAAAAATATAAAATATTTATATATTATAATGCCAGTAATAATATAAAATTTTAAATATTTTTTTTAATTTTTTTAATTACATTTTGTAATTCACCTGTTTTATAAAGATATTTAAGAATATCATAACCACCTATGAATTCTTTATTTATAAATATTTGAGGAAAAGTAATCCAATTTGAATATTTAAATAATTCAGATTTTACAAATTGTTTTTTTAAAATATTAACATAAGCAAATTTATTACAACATTTACTTAAAATTTTTACAGCTTTTTCAGAAAATATACAACTTGGATTTTTTGGAGTTCCTTTCATATATATTAAAATTAAATTGTTATCTATTTGTTTTTTTATTTGATCAATTACTTTCATAAAAAATAATTTTTAAAATTTATATTTATAAATTATTATTAATTTGAAATAAATTTATTAAATCTTAAAAAAAATTAAATTTTAATAAATTATGAAATTATTTTAGTAACCAATCCTGCTCCAACAGTTTTTCCACCCTCTCTAATTGCAAAACGCAAACCAACATCCATAGCAATAGGATTAATTAAAGTAACTAACATTTTTATATTATCACCAGGCATAACCATTTCAATTTTTTTATTTAAAAATTCAATTGTACCAGTTACATCAGTAGTTCTAAAATAAAATTGAGGTTTATAACCTTTAAAAAAAGGAGTATGTCTTCCACCTTCTTCTTTATTTAATATGTAAACTTCTGATTCAAAAGTAGTATAAGGTTTAATTGATCCAGGTTTTGCTAAAACTTGACCTCTTTCAATATCTTCACGTTTAATTCCACGTAATAAAATACCAATATTTTCTCCTGCTCTACCTTCATCTAATAATTTTCTAAACATTTCAACACCTGTACAAATAGTTTTAATAGTTTTCTTAATTCCTATTATTTCAATTTCTTCACCTACTTTAATAATTCCTTTTTCTACTCTACCAGTTACTACAGTACCTCTTCCAGAAATAGAAAAAACATCTTCAATAGGTAATAAAAAATCTTTTTCAATTAAACGCTTAGGTTCAGGTATATATGAATCTAAACAATTAGAAAGTTCTAAAATTTTTTCAATCCATTTTTTATCTCCTTCTAATGCTTTTAACGCTGAGCCTCTAATTATTGGTGTTTTATCTCCTGGAAAATTATATTTTGTTAAAAGTTCTTTTATTTCCATTTCTACTAATTCTAAAAGTTCTTCGTCTTTTACCATATCACATTTATTTAAAAAAACTATTATATAAGGTACACCTACTTGACGACTTAATAAAATATGTTCTCTAGTTTGAGGCATAGGGCCATCAGTTGCAGCAACAACTAAAATTGCACCATCCATTTGTGCAGCACCAGTAATCATATTTTTTATATAATCAGCATGTCCTGGACAATCAACATGAGCATAATGGCGAATATTTGTATTATATTCAACATGAGAAGTATTTATTGTAATCCCTCTAGCTTTTTCTTCTGGAGCATTATCTATTTGCTCAAAAGCTTTTGCAATACCTCCAAATTTTTTTGATAATACTGTAGTAATTGCAGATGTAAGAGTTGTTTTCCCATGATCTACATGACCTATTGTACCAACATTTAAATGAATTTTTTTACGTTCAAATTTTTCTTTAGACAATTTTTTCCTTTCAAAATAAAAATAAATATTTAAAATAAAAAATTATTTATATCCTCTTTTTTCTATAATTTTTTTTGATATATTATTAGGTAATAAATCATATTTTAAAAATTCCATATAATAAAAAGCTCTTCCTTTAGTTAAAGATCTTAAACTTGTTGAATATCCAAACATTTCAGATAAAGGTACTTCACATAAAACAATAATATTGTTTAAATTATTTTTTTGACTTTTTAAAATTCCTCTACGTCTAATTAAATCACCAATTATATCACCTATTTTATTTTTTGGTGTTTCAATTTCTACTTTCATAATTGGTTCAAGTAATACTGGATTTGATTTTTTAAAACCTTTTTTAAATGCTATAGAAGAAGCAACTTTAAAAGCTATTTCAGAAGAATCAACATCATGATATGATCCATAATGTAAACGAACTCCTACATTTACAACTGGATATCCTGATAATGGTCCTGATTTTAATTGTTCTTTAATTCCTTTTTTAATAGCTGGAATATATTCATTAGGAATAACACCTCCTTTAATATCATTTATAAATTCATATTTTTCTAAATTTAAAGTTGATTTTAATGGATAAATATCAATAACTACATGACCATATTGTCCTCTACCACCTGTTTGTTTAATATATTTACCTTCAATATTAATACTTTTTTTAATAATTGTTTCTTTATAAGCAACTTGAGGTTTTCCTATATTTGCTTCTACTTTAAATTCACGTTTCATTCTATCTATTATTATATCAAGATGTAATTCTCCCATTCCAGAAATTATAGTTTGATTAGTTTCTAAATCTAAATTTACACGAAAAGAAGGATCTTCTTTTGCTAAACGATTTAAAGCAATTCCCATTTTTTCTTGATCAACTTTTGTTTTTGGTTCAACTGCTATAGAAATTACAGGTGTAGGAAATTCCATTTTTTCTAAAATAATAGGATTTTCAATATCACATAAAGTATCACCAGTAGTTACACTTTTTAAACCTATAGCAGCAACAATATCACCAGTAAAAATTTCTTTAATTTCTTCTCTTTTATTAGCATGCATTTGTAAAATTCGACCAAATCTTTCACGTAAAGATTTTGTAGAATTTAATATAACACTACCAGAATTAATTTTACCTGAATATACTCTAAAAAATGTTAGATTACCTACATAAGGATCAGTAATTATTTTAAATGCAAGAGCTGAAAATGATTCATTATCATTTGTTAAACGTTTTATTTTTTTTTTATTTTTATCTATTCCATAAATATATGGAATATCTTTTGGAGATGGTAAATATTCTATAATTGAATCTAATAATGCTTGAACACCTTTATTTTTAAAAGCTGATCCGCAAGTAATTAAAGTTATTTCATTATTTATTACACGTTTTCTTAATGCTTGTTTAATTTCATCTTCATTTATTTTTTTATCATCTAAATATTTTTGCATTAATTCTTCTGATACTTCTGCTGCAGATTCTATTATTTTTTTATTCCAATTTTCAGATATTTCTTTCATATCATTTGGAATATCTTTGTAAATAAATGTATTTCCTAAATCATTTTTATTCCATATAATTGCTTTCATTTTTATTAAATCAATTATTCCAATAAATTTTTCTTCTTTTCCAATAGGTAATTGTAATAATACAGGTTCAGCATTTAAATTATCTTTAATTTGTTTTATAACTTTAAAAAAATTTGCTCCAATTCTATCCATTTTATTAATAAAAACAATACGTGGAACATTATATTTATTAGCTTGTTTCCATACAGTTTCAGTTTGAGGTTGAACACCTCCAACAGAACAAAATACAATTATTACACCATCTAATATTCTCATAGAACGTTCTACTTCAATAGTAAAATCAACATGTCCAGGTGTATCAATTATATTAATTCTATGAGGTTTAAATTGTTTTAACATACCTGACCAAAAAGTAGTTGTAGAAGCTGCTGTTATAGTTATTCCTCTTTCTTGTTCTTGTTCCATCCAATCCATAGTAGCTGTACCATCATGAACTTCACCTATTTTATGATTTATACCAGTATAAAATAAAATACGTTCAGTAGTTGTTGTTTTTCCTGCATCTATATGTGCGCTAATACCAATATTACGATAATTTTCAATTGGTGTTTTTCTTAACATTTTTAACTCCTTTATTTTAAAATTTATAAAAAATTCTACCATTTATAATGCGCAAATGCTTTATTAGCTTCTGCCATTTTATGTATATTTTCACGTTTTTTTATTGCTAAACCTTTATTATTTGATGCATCAAAAATTTCTTTTGATAATTTCAATGACATTGATTTATTTTTTTGTTTTTGAGCAGATTCAATAATCCATCTAATTGCTAAAGTATTTTTCCTTATAGAATTTACTTCAATTGGTACTTGATATGTAGTTCCACCTATTTTACGTGATTTTACTTCTACTTTTGGACCTACATTATTAATAGCTTTTATTAAAACATCTAAAGAAAATTCTTTAGTAAAATTAACTAAATTTTTTAATGCATTATATACTATAAATTCTGCAATTGTTTTTTTACCATTTACCATTATTATATTAATAAATTTTGATATTAATTTTGAATTAAATTTTAAATCTGGTAAAATTTTATGTTTTTTAATATTTTTACGACGTGGCATAAAAAATTCCTTTTTAAAATAATAAAAAATATAATTTAAAATTTATTTATTTATATTTTTTTTAACACCATATTTAGAACGAGATTTTTTTCTATCTTTAACACCATTACAATCAAGTTTTCCTCTAATTGTATGATATCTTACACCAGGTAAATCTTTAACACGCCCACCTCTAATTAATATTACAGAATGTTCTTGAAGATTATGCCCTTCACCACCAATATATGATGTAACTTCAAAACCATTAGTTAAACGAACTCTGCAAACTTTTCTTAATGCTGAATTTGGTTTTTTAGGCGTAGTAGTATATACTTTAATACAAACTCCACGTTTTTGTGGACTTTTTTTTAAAGCTGGTACATTACTTTTAAAAATTTTATTATGTCTAGGTTTTCTAATTAATTGATTAATTGTTACCATTTAATCCTTTATTTTTTAAAAATAATTTATTAAATAAAATAAAATTATTATAAATTTTAAATATTAAAATTTATAATTTTAAAATTAATTTTAATATTTATAAAAGATATTTTTTTTATAATATTTAAAAATTTTTAAAAAATATTATATTTATTAATTATAATAATATAATTAGATTTTATTTAAATTATAAACTAATTAATATTTTAAAAAAATATTAATAAATAATTAATTTAAATTAAATATTAATTATTTAATATAATATAAATTAATATAAAGGATAAAATGTCTAAAATAAAAAAAGTAATATCACGCGAAATTTTAGATTCTAGAGGTTTTCCAACAATAGAAACTGAAGTTCATTTAGAAAGTGGATTTATAGGTATAGCATCAGTACCATCTGGAGCTTCTACAGGAACTTATGAATCTTTAGAATTAAGAGATAATGATAAATCAAGATTTTTTGGAAAAGGTGTATTGAAATCAGTTTATATAATTAATAAAAAAATTTCAAAATTTATTATAGGAAAAAATTCTTTAAATCAAAAAAATATAGATAATTTAATGATTAAATTGGATGGTACAAAAAATAAATCAAATTTAGGAGCTAATTCAATTTTAAGTGTTTCTTTAGCAAATGCAAAAGCAGCAGCTTCTTATAAAGGTATTCCTTTATATGAATATATTTCAGAATTAAATAAAACACCTAAAATTTTTTCTATGCCTTTACCAATGATAAATATTATAAATGGAGGAAAACATGCAAATAATAATATTGATATACAAGAATTTATGATACAACCAATAAGTGCAAAAACTTTTAAAGAATCTTTAATAATAGGAGCAGAAGTTTTTCATAATTTAGGAAAAATTTTAAAATATAAAAAAATGTCTACATCAGTAGGTGATGAAGGTGGATATGCACCAAATTTAAAATCTAATGAAGAAGCATTTAATTTAATTATTGAAGCTGTTGAAAAATCTGGTTATAAATTAGGTAAAGATATTACCTTTGCAATTGATTGTGCAGCTTCAGAATTATATAAAAATAAAAAATATATAATTAATGAAAATAATAAAAAAATTTTTTATACATCTAAAAAATTTAGTGATTTTTTAAAAAAATTAACAAAAAAATTTCCAATTTTATCTATAGAAGATGGTTTAGATGAATCAGATTGGGAAGGTTTTATATATCAAACAAAAATTATGGGTAAAAAAATACAATTAGTAGGTGACGATTTATTTGTAACTAATCCAATTTTATTAAAAAAAGGTATATTAAATAATATGGCTAATGCTATTTTAATTAAATATAATCAAATAGGTACTCTTACTGAAACTTTAAAAACTATTAAAATAGCTAAAAAATATGGTTATAATACTATAATATCACATCGTTCTGGAGAAACTGAAGATACAACTATTTGTGATTTAGCGGTAGGTACTTCAGCAGGTCAAATAAAAACAGGTTCTATAAGTAGAACAGACCGAATAGCAAAATATAATAGATTAATAAGAATTGAAGAAAATTTAAAAAATAAAGCACATTTTAAAGGTTTAAAAGAAATTAAAAAATTAAAATAAATATTAATAAAAATTAAATTTTCTTTTTTTTTTAAAAAAAATTTTTAAAATATTTTGACATTTATTAAATAAAATTCCAGAAGTAATTTTAATTTTATAATTAGTTCCTAAATTACCTAAAGTATTTAATAAAAAATTTATTGCCCCTATTTTATTACAAGAAGCTCCATAAACTAATCTTTTTATATGACTATTAATTATAGCACCAGTACACATTATACAAGGTTCTAAAGTAACATATAATGTTGTATTTAATAAATGATTATTTTTAAAAATCTTTCCACTATTTCTTAAAACAATAATTTCAGAATGTGCTGTAGGATCATTATTTTTAATAGTTTTGTTATATGACATACTAATAATTTTATTTTTTAAAATAAGTATTGATCCAACAGGAAATTCACCTTTATAATAAGCATATAAAGCAATTTTATATGCTTTTTCCATCCAATAAATATCATTATTTATCATTTTTTAATTTTTTAAAAAATAAAATTATTTAAAAAAAATTAAATATTTAAATATAAACAAAGATAAATTGAAATATTTCCAACAGTTTTTTTTTTTTTAATATACCAATTATTTGGAAAATTAATTATATTTTTTTTTTCTGTTTCTATATAAATTAATGTTTTATTTGATAAATATTTTTTTTTTTCTAATAAAAAAATAATTTTATTTATTAAATTTTTACCAAAAGGTGGATCTAAAAAAATAATATTAAAATATTTCATTTTTTTAAAATTTAACCATTTAAAAACATCAATATAAATTACATTATTATAGTAATTAAATAAATTTAAATTTTTTTTTAATTGTTTAAAAATATTTATATTATTTTCTAAAAAAAAAACACTTTTAGCATTACGAGATAATGCTTCTAAACCTAATGAACCACTTCCTGCAAAACAATCTATACATTTTGAATTTTGTATATAAGGATTTAACCAATTAAATAAAATTTTCTTAATTAAACTTATAGATGGTCGTAAAATATAATTATTAGTAATAAATAATTTACGATTTTTCCATTTACCTCCAATTATTTTAATTTTTCCAATTTTTTTTTTTTTAATTTTAAATAAATTATTTTTTTTATACTTTAACATAAAATTATTTTGAATTTATATTAATTATTATAAATATTAACTAATTAAATATTTATATAATTTTTAAATTATTTATTTAAAATATTTTAATTTTTAAAAAATTAAAATAATAAAAATATTTTAATTTGTTATTTAAAAATAATAATTAATTTAAATTTTAATATTTGAATAATTTTCAAAAAAAATTATTTTTTCATTTTGTTTTTTATTAATTATTAAAAATTTATTTTTATTTTCAAAAATGTTATTATTAATATTTATTTTAAATATATTATTTTTATTAGTAATTAAAATAATATAATTTTTATTAATATTATGTATAATTGAAATTATTTTTTTTTTATTATTTAAAAAAAATAATTCATTTTTATTTAAATTATTTATATTTTTTTTATAAATATAATTATCTTCTGTTAAAATTAAATAATTACTTTTTTTTTCATTATTAATAATTAAAAAAATTAATTTATCTTTTTTATTTAAAAATTTTTTTTTAATATTTATTATATTATAATTTTTTTTTTTTATTTTATTTTCATTTAAATATATAATTTGACCATATAAAGTAAATAAAATTATATAATCATTTGATTTAATACAATTAATATTTAATAATTTATCATTTTCATCTAAATCAATAATTTTTTTAATTTTAGATTTAAATTTTAAATATTCTTCTATATTAATTTTTTTAATTATACCATTTATAGTTGAAATAATTAAAAAATTATATTTTTTAATAATATTAAATGATAAAATTTTTTGAATATATTCATTTTTTTTTAATATTATAAAATTATTTATTTTATTATTTTGTTTAAAAATATATTTTTTAAATTTTTCAACTTCTATTAAATAATAAAAACCTAAATTTGAAAATAATATAATTTTTTCATAAATATTTATTAATATAAAACAACGTAATAAATCATGATAATTAATTTTAATTTTTTTAATATTTAAATTAATTTTATTTAATTTTATATATCCTTTATAAGATATTGAAAATATAATATTTTTATTAAATATGTTTTTTTTATCATAATTGTTAAATTTAATTATTGTACGTCTATTATCACCAAATTTTTTTTTTAAATATATTAATTCTTCAATTATAATATTTGTTAAATATTTAGAATTTTTTAAAATTATTAATAAATCAATACTTTTTATTATTATATTTTTATATTCATTGATTAAATTATGATATTCCATTCTAATTAATTTATGTAAACGTAATTCTAAAATAGCTTTTATTTGTTTTTTTGTAAAAAAATATTTTTTTTTATTAATAATATATTTTTTATTTAACCAATTAGGATAAATTAAATTTTTTTTAGAATATTTAATAATATAAATAAATTTATCAATTTTCCATGTATTTAAAGATAATAAAATTTCTGCTTCTTTTAATGTTTTTACTTTTTTTAATATTTTAATTATATTTTTGATATTTATTAATGCAATAATTAAACCTTCTAAAATATGTATTCTTTCTTTAATTTTATTTAATAAAAAAATTGTTCTTCTTGTTACAATTTCACGACGATGATTTAAAAAAGCTTCTAAAATATTTTTTAAATTTAATAATTTAGGTTGTCCTTTATATAAAGCAACCATATTTATATTAAAAAAAGTTTCTAATTTTGTTAATAAATATAATTTTTTTATAATTTTTTTATATATAGCATTTTTTTTAAGTTTTATAACAATTCTCATACCATCTTTATCTGATTCATCATTTAAATTTTTAATATTTTTTAAAGTTTTATTTTTAATTAATTTAGAAATTTTTTTAATTAAAATTAATTTATTTACTTGATAAGGTAATTCATTTATAATAATTTTTATGACTTTATTTTTTAAATTTTTTTGTAATTTTATTTTTGCTCTTATTATAATTTTTCCTTTACCAGTCTTATAAGCTTTTTTAATTTCATCAATACCATAAATTATACCAAATGTAGGAAAATCAGGTCCTGGAATATATTTCATTAATTTTTTTATAGTAATATTTTTGTTCTTAATATATTCTAAACAGGCATTAATCACTTCAGATAAATTATGAGGTGGAATATTAGTTACCATACCAACAGCAATTCCAGATGACCCATTAATTAATAAATTTGGTAATTTTGTAGGTAAAACTACTGGAATTAAATGAGTATTATCATAATTATTAACAAATTCTACTGTATTTTTTTCTAAATCAGATAATAATTCAAAAGTAATTTTAGACATACGTATTTCAGTATATCTCATAGCGGCAGCATTATCACCATCAATAGAACCAAAATTACCTTGTCCATCTATTAATGTATATCTTAAAGAAAATGTTTGAGCCATACGAACAATAGTATCGTACACAGCTTTATCCCCATGGGGATGGTATTTACCAATAACATCACCAACAATTCTTGCAGATTTTTTATATGTTTTAATCCATTTTTCATTCATTTTATACATTGCATATAAAATTCTACGATGTACTGGTTTTAAACCATCCCTAACATCTGGTAAAGCTCTACCAATAATTACTGACATAGCATACTCAAGATATGATTTTTTAAGTTCTTTTTCTATATTTATAAAATATTTTTTATTATTTAACAATTTTTTCCTTTAAAATATTTAAATATTAAATATTCAATAAATTAATTCAATTAATATAATTTTAAAATATTAAATATTGATTTTATTTTTAAAATATATTACAATTGTAAAAATATTTTTTTAAAAAAATATAAATATGCCGGCTTAGCTCAGTAGGTAGAGCAACTGATTTGTAATCAGTATGTCACCAGTTCAATTCCGGTAGCCGGCATATTTATAATTCGGTGGGATTCCCGAGAGGTTAAAGGGAGTAGACTGTAAATCTACCGTCAAAGACTTCGAAGGTTCGAATCCTTCTCCCACCATTTACTATTACATTATTTTATATATATGCGGATATAGTATAAAGGTTATTATATTAGCCTTCCAAGTTAATGATATGGGTTCAATTCCCATTATCCGCTTTTTAAAATAAATAATCTTCAATAACAAAACATTTGTTTTAATAATTAACATAAAATATTTTTATTTAATTATTTCTAATAAATAAAAGTTTAATTAATTTAATTAAAAACATTTTTTTTTCCTTTTAAAAAAAAATAATAATTTTTTAAAAATTTAATATTAATAAATTATTTAAATATGTAAGGGTTTATGAAAATAAATAAATATTTTTATAATATTAAAAATAAATTAAATTTTAAGTTATTTTTAACAATATTTATTATATTATTAATTAATTTATATATTTATAATAAATATAATAAATTATTTAATATTTTATTTTTTTCAACAATTGTAATTATAAATGTTATTTTAACTATTAAAATATTAAATAAAAAAAGTATATCATTGATATTTAATGAAATATATTTTGAAATTAAAAAAATATTTTTTCCAACATTTTTAGAAGTATTATATAACTCTTTAATTATTACTATATTTATTATTTTTTTTTCATTTATTTTATATTTATTTGATAATATTATATATTATTTAATTAATTCAATAATTAAATTTTGAATATTAAAAAAATAATATAAATTAAAATTTTAAAAAAGTAAAATATTTATTATATAAACATAAAAAAAATATTTTTATTAAATATTATAAATTATTTAATTATTTTTTAAATAAGGTATATTAAAATGTCAAAAAAAATTAAATCTTTTTTAAAATTACAAGTATTAGCAGGAATGGCAAATCCTAGCCCTCCAATTGGACCTGCATTAGGCCAAAAAGGATTAAATATTATGGATTTTTGTAAAAAATTTAATAATATAACTAATAATATGGAAAAAGGTATACCTATACCAGTAATTATTACTATATATTCAGATAAATCTTTTACATTTATTATTAAAACTCCACCAACTTCTTTTTTAATTAAAAAAAAGATAGGATTAAAAATAGGTTCAAATAAACCTAATAAAAATATAGTAGGAAATATTACTTATTCACAATTAAAAGATATAGCAAAAATTAAATCTAAAGATATGACTGGTTCAAATATAGAATCAAATATAAATTCTATCAAAGGAACTGCTATTTCTATTGGATTAACTATAAAAGGATAAAATGTCAAATTTAAGTAAACGTATAAAATTTATAAAAAAAAATATAAATTTTTATAAAACTTATAAAATACAAGATGCAATTAATATTTTAAAAAAATTTAGTATTGTTAATTTTATTGAAAATCTTGATGTTTCAATTAATTTAGGAATAGATACTAAAAAAAAAAAACAAAATATTTTAGGTAATGTTTTATTACCATTTGGTACTGGAAGAAATATTAAAGTTGCTGTTTTTGCTGAAGGTTTACAAGCAAATGATGCAAAAAAAGCAAAAGCTGATTATATTGGTATGAAAGACCTTTATGAAAAAATTAAAAAAAAAAAAATAAATTTTAAAATTTTAATTTCTTCTAAAGAAGCTTTACCTTTAGTGAATAAATTAGCAAAAAAAATTGGACCAAAAGGATTGATGCCAAGTTTAAAATTTGGAACTATTACAAATAATTTATATAAAACAATTAAAAATATTAAATTTGGTCAAATTATTTATAAAAATGATAAAAATGGTATTATACATGCGACTATAGGAAAAATAAATTTTAATACATATAAATTAATAGCAAATTTGGAAACATTAATTAATAAAATAAAAAAAGAAAAACCTCAAGAAATAAAAGGAATTTATATTAAAAAAATAAATTTATCAACTACAATGGGTATAAATTTAATAATTGATAAAAATGAATATTAAAAATTTTATTTATTTTGAAATATTAAATTTTAAAAATAATTTTAAATTTTATAATTATTTTTTTTAATATTTTAAATATTTAATAATTTTAAAAAATATAATATGATTAAAAAAATTTTTTGTTTTTATTCTAAAAAAATTGAAAATGGTTATAATTTTCAAATATATCCAGGAAAAATAGGTAAAAAAATATTAAATAATATATCAATAAAATCGTGGAAAAAATGGATAAAATTTCAAACAATTTATATTAATAAAAATAATTTAAATATGTCAAATAGTAAACATATTAATAAAATAGAAAAAAAAATGTTAAATTTTTTATTTTTTAAAAAATAATTTATTAAAATATTTTTAAATATTATAAAAATAAATTTAATAAAATTTTTAAATTTAATATTTAAAAAAAATATTATATAAAATTATTTTCTAAAAAATTTATTAAAATTTTTGAACGATTATGATGTCTTAATTTTTTAAGTGCTTTTGCTTCAATTTGTCTAATACGTTCACGAGTAACATTAAATTTTTTACCAATTTCTTCAAGAGTATAATCAGATTTCATATTAATTCCAAATCTCATTCTTATAACTTTAGATTCACGTGGAGTAAGATCAGATAAAAGTTTATTTGTAGTTAATTCTAAATTTTTATAAATAGCATTTTTTAATGGAGTTTCAATTGATGTATCTTTAATTAAATCACCTAAATTTGTTTCATTTTCATCATTTATAGGAGTTTCTAAAGATATAGGTTCTTTAGTAATTTTTAAAATATTATAAATTTTATTTTCTGAAATTGACATATGTAAAGATAATTCTTTAGAAGTTGGTTTAACACCTGTTTTATTAATAATTTTTTTTTTAATTTTATTAATTTTATTAATTATTTCAATCATATGTGTAGGAATTCTTATAGTTCTAGCTTTTTCAGAAATAGATCTTGTGATAGTTTGTCTAATCCACCAAGTTGCATATGTTGAAAATTTATATCCTCTTCTATATTCGAATTTTTCTATTGCTTTTATTAAACCTATATTCCCTTCTTGTATTAAATCTATAAATTGCATATTTTTATAACTATATTTTTTAGCTATAGAAATTACTAAACGTAAATTTGATTTTATTAATTCTCGTTTAGCAATATTTATTTTATTTTTACCTAAAAATATTTGAAAATTAATATTTTTAATTAATTTTATATTTATACCTATATCATTTTCAATTTTTTTTACTTTTTTAATAATTTCTTTAATATTTTTATAATTATTTTTTAATATTAAAGAAAATATTTTTTTTTTTTTTTTTTTTAAATAATTAATATTAATATTAGAATTTGAAAATAAAAAATTTAAAATTTTTGGTTTCATTTTAAATTTTTTTTTATAAATTTTTATTTTTCTTTTTTTAATTTTATTAATATAAAAAATTATAGATTTAACAATTTTTATTAAATTATCTATTTCTTTTGGAACAAATTTAATTTTTTTAAAACATTGAATTAAATTTTTAATTTCTTTAAAATAATATATTGAATTATAACCAAATTTTATATTATAATAACATATTTTTTTATAACTAATTCTTAAATTATTAAAAATTTTATCTGATATACTAAAATTAATTTCTTGATCTAAATCAAAGTTTTTTTTATTTTTAATTATATATTTTTCATATTTTCGTCTTCTCTGTTTAAAACTAACATATACATTTTTACCAGTAACTTCATTTTTTTCAATAAATCCAATAATAAATTCAGATAAACGATAATTTCCTTTTTTAATTTTATTATATTTATTAAAAATATAATTAATAATTTTAGGATATTTTATTAAAGAACACAAAATTTGATTAGTACCTTGTTCTATTCTTCTTAAAATATCTATTTCTTCTTCACGAGTTAATAATTCTGTATTATTAATTTCCCTCATATATATTCTTACCGGATCATTTTTTTGACATATTTCTAATTTAATATTATTTATAATTTTATCTATATTTTTATTAATTTCTTCATCATCTTTATCATTTAAATTATATTCATCTAATATAATTTTTTTTTTTTTATTTTTTTTTTTTTTAATATTCATTTTGAATTTTTAAAATTTATTTTTTATTATTTTATTAATTTAATAATTTTAAAAATATAACATTAATAAAAAATTTAAATATTTATTATTTTTTTTAAATATTAATTTTTATTAAATAAAATTTTATTTAAAAAAATTATTTTTTTTTTTTCTTCTAAATTTAAACCAATAAATCTAGATTTTAATATTAATTTTTCTATTTTTTTTTTAATTAAATTATTTAAAAAAAAAATAATATTTTTTAAAAAAAATTTTTTAATTTTTTCATTATTATATAATGAAATATTTAATTTTGATAAAATTTTAATAATTTTATTTGTTTTTTTATCACGATAAATTTCTAATAATTGTCCAGTATTAATATTAGGATTAGAAAAAATAATTTTTAATAAACCTATAAGAAAATCTATTCCAGGATAATAAAATTTTATATTTTCTAAATTATTAATTGAAGGTATAAATTTTGATAATTTAGGATTTTGTATAATTAAAGAAATTATATTTCTTATATTTGTTCTTTTAATGTTTAAAAAATTATTATAATTATTTTCTGATTTTGTTTTAATCCAATTTTCTAATTGTATATCATCTAATAATCCAATTTTAATACTTAATATTTTTCTTAAATTTATTCTAAGTAAATCTCCAGGAATTTTAGAAATTAAATTTAAAGCTTTAATACTAAATTTAATACGATCATTTAAATTACTTATATCTAAATTAAATAATAATTTATCAAATAAAAAATTTGTAAATGTTTTTGCATTATCTATTCTTTTTTGAAAATTTTTAATTCCTTCTTTTTTTATTAATGTATCTGGATCTTCATTATCTGGTAAAAAAACAAATTTAATTTGTTTTCCATCTTTCATATATAAAATACTTAACTTTAATGAATTCCAAGCTGCTTGAAATCCAGCTGAATCTCCATCATAACAAAATATAATAGTATCTGTATTTCTAAATAACAGTTGAATGTTATATATTGTTATATTAGTTCCTAAAATAGCTACTACATTATAAATTTTATATTGATAAAGCATTAAATAATCAATATATCCTTCTACTATCAAAATATATTTATATTTTTTTTTTTTATTAATTAAATTATAAAATCCATAAAGATTTTTACCTTTTTTAAATATTGCAGTTTCTGGTGAATTTATATATTTACATATTCCATTATTTAATTTACGACCTCCAAATCCAATTGTTTTACCATGTCTATCTATAATCGGAAACATTATTCTAAAATTAAATCTATCGTATATTATTTTATTTTTTGTAAATAATATACCTATTTCATGTAAAAGTTTAATTTTATATTCATCATATTTAAATTTTTCAAATATGCTATTTTTTTTAAATGTAGTAAAACCAATTGAAAATTTTTTAATTATATTTTTACTTAAACCTCTTTTGATAAGATAATTTAATACTTTAATATTTTTTTTATCAAATAAATTTTTTTTATATAAAATTTCTATTTCTTTTATAATTTTATATAATTTTTTTTTATCAATTTTTTTAAATTCATTTAATGATGATTCATTTTCATAAATTATATTAACAGAATTTAATATTGATAATTCTTCAATACTTTCTATAAAATTAAATTTTTCATAATTTATTAAAAAATCAATTACATTTCCATGTACTCCACAACCAAAACAATAATAAAATTGTTTTTCATAATTTACAGTAAAAGAAGGATTTTTTTCAGAATGAAAAGGACAACAAGCAACATAATTATTACCTTTTTTTTTTAAATGTATACTTTTATTAATTACATCAATAATATTAGTCATTTGAATTAAATCTTTTATAAAGATTTTTGAAATTGTTTTATTAATATTATTTTTCATTATATTTTAAAATATTTTAAAAAATTAATATAAACGAGGTTTTTTAAAATTTCCTTTTGTTATTTTTTTAATATTTCTTTTAATTGCAATTTTTTTTTTTTTTTTTTTAATAATAGAAGGTTTTTCATAAAATTCTCTTTTTTTCAATTCTGATAAAATTCCAGATTTTTCACATATTCTTTTAAATCTTCTTAAAGCAACTTCAAATGGTTCAAATTTTTTAATTTTAATTTTAGGCATATTTTTTAAAAAAAATTAATTAATATTAATTTATAAAAACTCCTCTGACTGGATTTGAACCAATGACACGCGGATTAACAGTCCGCTGTTCTACCACTGAACTACAGAGGATTTTTAATTTATATAATTTAATTATATTAATTATTTTTAAAATGTCAAATTAAAATTTATTAAAAATATAGTTATTATTTAATATAATATTTAAATTTAATATATTTAAAAAATAAGGAATAATGGTATATAAAATTTTAGAAAAAATTTTTAAATATAATTTTATAAATAAATTTGAAACATATAAACTTTTTAATAAAATTTATTATAAAAAAATAAATAAAAAAAACATAATTTCTTTTCTTATAACTATAAAAATAAGAGGTTACTATATTGATGAATTATTAGGATCAATAAATTTATTATTAAAAAAATCAAAAAAAATAAATAAACCTAATTTTATATTTTCTGATATTGTTGGAACAGGTGGAGATAATATAAATAGTATAAATATTTCAACAATAAGTGCTTTAATTGCATCAACTTATGGTATTAAAGTTATAAAACATGGAAATTATGGTATTTCAAATGTTTCTGGATCTTTTAATATTTTAAAAAAATTTAATGTAAATTTTAATATTAATTCATCTAAAATATTAAATTATTTAAATAATTATAATATTTGTTTTTTATTTGCTTCTAAATATAATTCTATTTTTAATAAAGTAATAGAGATTAGGAAAAAAATTAAAAGTAGTACATTATTTAATATTATTGGACCTCTTATCAATCCTTTAAAACCTCCAATAATTTTAATTGGTGTAAATGATATTAATTTAATTTTAATAATTATAAAAATTTTAAAAATATTAAAATATAAAAATGCTGCTGTTGTTCATGGAGGAGGTTTAGATGAAGTTGCTATACATTCAAATACATATATATCTGAACTTAAAAAAAATAATATTAAAACTTATCAATTAGAACCTGAAATAATAGGATTAAAAAGATTTTCTTTAAATAAAATTTTAAATTTTAAAGAAAAAAAAAAATATGAAAATTTTAAAAACATATTAAAAGGTAAAGGTAATTTAGCTCATAATTCAATTATATCAGCTAATATTGGTTTATTATTAAAATTATTTAATAAAAATAATTTATTAAAAAATGTTAAAGAAATATTAAAAATAATAAAACATGGGAATAGTTATAAAAAAATATTACATTTAATAAAGGAATAAAAATTGTGAATTATACAATTCTTAATAATATTATTAAAGATAAAATAAATTGGATTATATATAAAAAAAAACAATTTTCATTAAATTACATTAAAAAAAATATTATTAAAAGTAATCGTGATTTTTATAAATCATTAAAAAAAAAAAAAACTGTTTTTATTTTAGAATGTAAAAAAGCTTCTCCTTCAAAAGGTATAATAAGAAAAAATTTTAATATTTCAAAAATTATTTCAATTTATAAAAAATATGCAGATGCTATATCAGTTTTAACTGATGAAAAATATTTTAAAGGTGATTTTAATTTTTTAAATGAAGTCAATAAGAAAACAAATTTACCTATTTTATGTAAAGATTTTATTATTGATGAATATCAAATATATTTAGCAAGATATTATAAAGCTGATGCAATTTTATTAATGTTATCTATATTAAATGATGAAAAATATATAAAATTTAAAAAAATAGCAGAAAGTTTAAATATGAATGTATTAACTGAAATTATAAATGAAGATGAATTAAATCGTGCGATAAAATTAAATGCAAAAATTATTGGTATTAATAATCGTAATTTGCATGATTTAAGTATTGATTTAAATAGAACTATTAAATTATCTATTAAAATACCAAAAAATATTATAATTATTAGTGAATCTGGAATAAAAAATAATTTACAAGTTAGAAAAATTAGTAAATATGTAAATGGATTTTTAATAGGTAGTATATTAATGTCTGAAAAAAATTTAAATTCTGCAGTATGTAAAATAATTTTAGGAGAAAATAAAATTTGTGGTTTAACTAATATTGAAGATTCTAAAATAACTTATAAAAATGGAATAATTTATGGTGGTTTAAATTTTGTAAATAATTCAATTCGTAAAATTAATATAAAAATAGCATTTAATATAATTTCTAAAATACCTTTAAAATATGTAGGTATATTTAAAAATGAAAATATTAAAAAAATAGTTAAAATTTGTGAATATTTAAAATTATATTCTATTCAATTACATGGTAAAGAAAATCAGAATTATATAAATATATTAAAAAAACTAATACCTAAAAAAACAAAAATTTGGAAAGTTTTTAGTATAAATAAAAAAATTCCTGAAAGAAATTTAAAAAATATTAAAAGATATGTTTTTGATAATAAACAAGGTGGAACAGGAAAACAATTTAATTGGTCTTTAATGAATGATAAATATAATTTTAATAATGTTATTTTAGCTGGAGGAATAAATATTGAAAATTGTTATAAAGCTATTAATTTAAAATGTTTAGGATTAGATTTTAATTCAGGAATTGAAATAAAACCAGGTATAAAAGATCATAAAAAAATAAATTTATTAAATAAAATTTTAAGAGATTATTAAATTTATTCATATAATATAAAAATATAAATATCAACATTGTATTAAATATTAAAGGAATTTTATGAAAAAAATATTAAATCCTTATTTTGGTAAATTTGGAGGTCAATATGTACCTCAAATTCTTATTAAACCTTTAAAAGAATTAGAAAAAAATTTTATAAATTCATTAAATAATAAAAAATTTAAAAAAATATTTTTAAATTTACTTAAAAATTATGCTGGTCGTCCAACACCCTTAACTTTATGTAAAAATATAACAAAAAAAACTAAAACAAAATTATATTTAAAACGTGAAGATTTACTTCATGGAGGTGCTCATAAAACTAATCAAGTACTTGGGCAAGTATTATTAGCTAAAAAAATGGGAAAAAAAGAAATAATTGCTGAAACTGGAGCTGGTCAACATGGAGTAGCTTCTGCATTTGCTAGTTCTTTATTAGGATTAAAATGTAGAATATATATGGGTTATAAAGATTTAAAACGTCAATCATCTAATGTATTTAGAATGAGATTGATGGGAGCAGATGTAATACCAGTATATACTGGTTCTAAAACTCTTAAAGATGCTTGTAACGAAGCATTAAGAGATTGGTCATATAATTATAAAAATTCTTATTATATGTTAGGAACTGTTGCAGGACCTCATCCATATCCAACAATTGTTCATGAATTTCAAAAAATAATAGGAAAAGAAACTAAAAAACAAATACTTAAAAATGAAAAAATTCTTCCAAATAAAATTTTAGCATGTGTTGGAGGTGGTTCAAATGCTATAGGTATATTTTCAAATTTTTTAAAATATAAAAAAGTTAAATTAATTGGTATAGAACCTGCTGGTTATGGAATTAAAACTAAAAAACACGGTGCACCTATTAAACATGGTACTTTAGGAATTTATTTTGGTATGAAATCTTTAATTATTCAAACTAATGAAGGACAAATAAAACAATCTTATTCTATTTCAGCAGGTTTAGATTTTCCTTCTGTTGGACCTGAACATGCTTTTTTAAATAGTATTAAAAGAGTAAAATATGTATCAGTTACAGATAATGAAGCATTAGAAGCATTTTTACTTTTATCTCATTATGAAGGAATTATACCTGCATTAGAATCTTCTCATGCATTAGCTTATGCAATTAAAAATATATATAAAAAACCAAAAAAAAAACAAATTATAATAGTAAATTTATCTGGACGTGGAGATAAAGATATATTAACTGTTTTTAATATTTTAGAAAATAAGGAAATTTGATGAAACGTTATCAAAAAATGTTTAAAAAATTAAATATTAAAAAACAAGGTGCTTTTATTCCTTTTTTAATTTTAGGTGATATTAATCCAGAAATATCAATCAAAATAATTGAACATTTAATTTTAAATGGTGCCGATGCTCTAGAATTAGGTATACCATTTTCAGATCCATTAGCAGATGGAATAATTGTTCAAAATTCAATATTAAGATCATTTAAATATAATATTACAATTAAAAAATGTTTTGAAATGATTTATAATATACGTAAAAAATTTAATAATATTCCAATTGGAATATTGACTTATACTAATTTAGTTTTTAACAATGGTATTAAAAATTTTTATTATAATTGTAAAATTTCAGGTGTAGATTCAGTTCTTATTGCTGATTTACCTTATGAAGAATCTAAAATATTTCTAAAAACTTCTTTAATTTATGATATAAAACAAATTTTTATTTGTCCACCAAATTCAAATAATAATTTATTACGTGAAATTTCTTCAAACAGTAAAGGTTATATATATTTATTATCTCGTAGTGGAGTTACAGGAACAGAAAAAAAAAATATAAAACCTAATATTAAAATAATTAATAAATTAATTGAATATAATTCAGCTCCAATAATTCAAGGTTTTGGAATTTTTAAACCATCACAAATTAATTATTCAATTAATTTAGGAATTTCAGGTGTTATTTCTGGTTCTGCTATAATTAAAATAATAGAGCAAAATCAAAAAAATTATTTTAAAATGTTTAAAAAATTAACAAAATTTATTAAAATTATGAAAAAAGCAACTTTATATGATTAATATTTAATTTAATATAATTTAAGTTTAGAATTAATTTTTGATATAGTTTTTTTTGCTATTTTATTAGCTTTTTTTGATCCTTCAAAAATTATATTTTTTAAAAAATCCTCATTTTTTCTAATATTATAATAATTTTTTTGTATTCTTTCTAAAAAAATTGATAAAATTTTAATTATTTTATATTTTAAATCAATATATAATTTTCCATAAAATTCTTTTTCTAATTGTTTAATTGTTTTACCTGTAATTCCAGAAAAAATATTTAATAAATTTGATAAACCAGGTTTTTTAATAATATCATATTTAATTTTTGGATTCTTTTCTGAATCAGTTTTTGCAAATTTTATTTTTTTAAAAATATCTATTTTATTATCTAATAAATAAATAACATTATTTGAATTATTATCAGATTTTGACATTTTTTTATATGGTTCTTGTAAAGATAATATACGACTACCATTTTTTAATATACATGGTTTTGGAATATTAAATATATTACCAAATATTTTATTAAATCTATTAGCAATATTTCTACATAATTCAATATGTTGTTTTTGGTCTTCTCCTATTGGAACATAATTTGTGTTATATAATAAAATATCTGATGACATTAAAATTGGATAAAATAAAATTCCAGAATTTATATTTTTATTTTTAATTTTATTATTTTTAAATTGTGTCATACGATTTAATTCACCATAATAAGTATAACAACTTAAAATCCAACTTAATTTGGTATGTTCAGAAACATGTGATTGAACAAATATGATACTTTTATTAGGATTTATTCCACAAGCTAAATATAATGCTAATGTATCTAAAATTGTTTTATCTAATTTTAATTTATTATTACATTGAGTTAATGAATGTAAATCAACAATGCAAAAAATACAATTATATATTTCTTGCATTTTAACCCATTGTTTTATTACTCCAATATAGTTACCAATTGTTAAATTACCTGACGGTTGAATACCACTAAATACTATTTTTTTTTTCATTTTTTTAAAATTTAATTTTAAAATATTTAAATATTTAAATATTTTTTAAAAATAATAATTTTTAAATTAATTATAAATATTAAATTATTAAAAAATCAATATGTAAAATTTTTAGTTTAATTGAATGCCATTGAATATCTTTAATTTTAACATTTAAAATATTATTATTAATATTTATAAAAAAATGTTTAAAATATATATTTTTTTTTTTTATAATATTTTTTATATAATCATGTTCTAGTTCAATATTTATATTAATTTTATTATTTCCATAAATAATAGCAGGAAATTTATTTTTTTTACGTAACCTTCTACTTGAACTTTTACCTATAAACTTTCGAATTTTAGCATTTATTATTAACATTTTTTTATTTTTCTTATTTAAATTTAAATTTTAATTATATAAATTTTTTTTAAAAAATAAATTCATATTTACAATATATAATATTATTTAATATTTTTTATTGCTTTAATACGTTCATCAATTGAAGGATGTGAATTAAATAAATTATTTAAAATATTAAAATTTTTACCATTTATATAAAAAACTTTTAAATTATTTTTTAAATTTAATTTATTACTAAATTTTAATCTATTAAGTGCAGATATCATATTATATTTTCCAACAAATTTTATTGCATCAGCATCTGCACGAAATTCTCTATAACGAGAAAACCCCATTACTACAATATTTGCTAAAGATCCAAATAAAATTTCAAAAAATGAAAAACTAAATGAATTAAATATATTTAAAAAAATATTTTTTTCATTATCTTGATTTTCTTTTTTATATATTAAATTTGAAATAAATTGAGAAAAAAATAAAACAAATGTATTCATTACACCTTGTAATAATCCCATTGTAACCATATCACCATTATTAATATGAGAAATTTCATGTGCAATAACTGCTTTTATTTGATTATAATTCATATATTTTAATAACCCACTACTTAAACCAATTAAAGAATTATTACAATTAAAACCTGTAGCAAATGCATTTATATCATTTGAATTATATATAATTATTTCTGGTGTCTTAATATTACTTATTTTAGAAAATTTTGAAATAGTTTCTAATAACCATATTTCATTTCTATTAATTGGATTTTTAATTATTTTTCCATTTATAGAATTTAATGTTACAAATTTAGAAAGTAATAAAGATATAATTGAACCAAAAAAACCAAATAAAATCATTATAAAAATTGAAATTTGATTAATGTTATTTTGTAAACCTAATAATTTAAAAAAAAATCCAAAAACTATTACTATCAATAAATTTGTTAAAATAAATAAAATAGTTCTCATTTTTTTCCTTTTAATGTATTTTATATAAAAATAAAAAATTTATTTAAATATAAAATAATATTAATAATAAAATATTATAATATATTAATTTTTTATATTTTACAAATTTTTATTATTTATTTTTAATTAAAAATAAATATTTAAATATAATTTAAAATATTTTAAAATAAATATTATAATAAAAAATTTAACACGTCCTTAGCTCAGTAGGATAGAGCAGCAACCTTCTAAGTTGTTGGTCACAGGTTCGATTCCTGTAGGACGTAAATAAAAATTTTAATATTTAAAAATATTTATTTAAAAAATAAATATTTTAAAAATACTTTTATATCAAATATTTTTATTAGGATTTTAAAAATGAAAATTAAAAATAAAAATATTTTTTTAACTATATTTTTTTTTATAATTACATTAATTATATTTATTTTTAGTAGTGCTCCCTTTTTTTTAATTAAGACAAAAGGTGATATTAGTTTATTAGAAAAAAAATTAATAATTACATCTATTATTTTAATGTTAATTATTATAATTCCTGTTATATATATTACTATATTTTTTTTTTTAAAATATAATGAAAAAGAAAAAAAAATATATAAACCTAATTGGTGTAATTCAAAAAAAATAGAATTTTTAATATGGACAATACCAATTATAATAATTTTAATACTTGGAACAATAACTTTAAAAACGACACATGTTTTAGATCCTTATAAACCATTAATTAATTGTAATGAACCTATTGAAATTGAAGTTATATCATTAGATTGGAAATGGTTATTTATTTACCCTAATAATAAAATTGCTACTATAAATGAAATTTGTTTTCCTAAAAATACTCCAATAAAATTTAAAATTACTTCAAATTCAGTTATGAATTCTTTTTTTATTCCTAAATTAGGTAGTCAAATTTATTCAATGGCTGGAATGGAAAGTAAATTAAATTTAATAAGTAATGAATCTGGTAATTATGAAGGTTTTTCAAGTAGTTTTAGTGGTAAAGGATTTTCTAATATGAAATTTAAAGTTATTGTAACTGAAAATAATAATGAATTTAAAAAATGGTTAAATATAGTAAAAATGTCAAAAAAAACTATATTAAATAATAGACAATTTTATTATATTAGTAAACAAAGTGAAAATAATCCAATAGAATATTATTCTAATGTAGAAAATAATTTATTTAAAAAAATAATATTAAATTTTATTAAATAATAAAATATAAAAAAAAAATTAAAAAAGGAATTATTTATGTTTGGAAAATTAACATTTAATGCTATTCCAATACATGAACCAATTATAATGTGTACTATAAGTATAGTTTTAATATTTTTTATATTGTTTATAGTTACTATGACACATTTTAATAAATGGAAATGGTTATGGAATGAATATATTATATCATTAGATCATAAAAAAATAGGAATAATGTATATAACAATTTCAATAATTATGTTTATAAGAGGTTTTGTAGATGCTTTAATGATGCGTAGTCAACAAGCTATAGTTTCTTCAGGTAAAACTGGATTTTTATCTTCAAGTCATTATAATCAAATATTTACTGCACATGGTGTTATAATGATTTTTTTTATGGCTATGCCTTTTATAGTAGGTTTTATGAATTTAATTATACCTCTTCAAATAGGAACACGTGATGTTGCTTTTCCATTTTTAAATTCTCTTAGTTTTTGGTTATTTTTTTTTAGTGCATTATTAATTAATATATCACTTGGAATTGGAGAATTTGCTCAAACTGGATGGTTATCATATCCACCATTATCAAATAAACAATATAGTCCAAGTGTAGGAGTTGATTATTGGATATGGAGTTTACAAATATCTGGTATAGGAACATTATTAACTGGAATTAATTTTATAGTAACTATATTAAAAATGAGAGCTCCTGGTATGTCATTAATGAAAATGCCAATTTTTATTTGGACATCTTTATGTAGTAATATATTAATTGTTTTATCATTTCCTATACTTACAGTTACTATTTTATTATTAACTTTTGATAGATATATAGGAACACATTTTTTTACTAATAATATGGGCGGAAATATAATGATGTATATAAATTTAATTTGGGCTTGGGGACATCCAGAAGTGTATATATTAATGCCTATTTTTGGAATTTTTTCTGAAATTACTTCTACATTTTCTCAAAAAAAATTATTTGGTTATAAATCTTTAATTTTAGCAACTATATCAATAACTATATTATCTTTTATAGTTTGGTTACATCATTTTTTTACTATGGGAGCGGGTGCTAATGTTAACTCATTTTTTGGAATAGCTACTATGATAATAGCTATACCAACAGGAGTTAAAATATTTAATTGGATTTTTACTATGTATAAAGGACGTATAAAAATTAATTCTGCTATGTTATGGA
This sequence comes from Enterobacterales bacterium endosymbiont of Anomoneura mori, assembly GCF_047159375.1. Lineage (NCBI taxonomy): Bacteria > Pseudomonadati > Pseudomonadota > Gammaproteobacteria > Enterobacterales > Enterobacterales bacterium endosymbiont of Anomoneura mori. Next base: position 37,926 of record NZ_AP031381.1, on the reverse strand, counting down.
CAATTGGATTTATAATTTCATTTTCTATTGGTGGAATGAGTGGAGTTTTATTATCTGTTCCAGGTGCTAATTACTATCTTCACAATAGTTTATTTTTAATTGCTCATTTTCATAATGTTATAATTGGTGGTGTAGTTTTTGGGTGTTTTGCTGGTGTTACTTATTGGTTTCCTAAATTTTTTGGTTTTAAATTAAATGAAAAATGGGGAATAAGAGCATTTTGGTTATGGATTATTGGTTTTTTAATAGCATTTCTACCATTATATTTATTAGGTTTTATGGGAATGACAAGAAGATTAAGTCAAAATATAAATAAAAATTTTCATTTTCTTTTATTTATCGCAGAAATAGGAGCTATATTAATTTTAATAGGTGTTATATTTCAAATAATACAATTTTATGTGAGTTTTCGTGATAAAAAAAAAAATATTGATATTTCTGGTGACCCTTGGAATGGAAGAACTTTAGAATGGTCTACTTGTTCTCCTCCAAATAAATATAATTTTGCTGTAATTCCTAAAGTAAAAGATATTGATGCATTTTGGCATATTAAAAATGAAAATTTACAATATAAAGAAAAAATTTATAAAATTATTAAAATACCTAATAATACATCTTCAGGATTTATAATAGGAATATTTAGTTTATTATTTGGATTTTCAATGGTTTGGTATATTTGGTGGTTAGCAATATTAAGTATATTTTTTATTATTTTAATTATTATTTTAAGAAGTTTTATTATAAAAAATTATTATGAAATTTCTGTAAATTATATAAAAAAAAATGAATTTATAAATAATAAAGGAATAAAATAGAATTATGAATATAAATAATATAAATAAAAAAAAATCTTTTTTAGATTATAAATGTTTAGATATAAATTATAAAAAAATTTTTGGTTTTTGGATTTATATTATGAGTGATTGTATTTTTTTTGCTTGTTTATTTGCTATATATATGGTTTTAAATAATAATAAAATTAATTTTTTTATTAAAAAAGAAATATTTAATTTAAATAGTGTATTATTAGAAACAATAATATTACTTACAAGTGCATTTACTTTTGGAATAGCAATTTCAAAAATTAATTCTAATAATATAAAAAGTTTAAATAATTGGTTATTTTTAACTTTTTTATTAGGTTTAACATTTTTAATTATTGAATTTAATGAATTAAATCATTTTATTAAAATACATATTGGACCTAATTATAATGCTTATATGTCAAGTTTTTTTTCAATTCTTTTTATTCATGGAGCACATGTCTTTTTTGGATTAATATGGATTTTAATTACTATTTTACAAATAAAAACAGATAATTTAATTCCAGCTAATAAAACTAGATTAATTTGTTTAAGTTTATTTTGGCATTTTTTAGATATTATATGGATATGTGTATTCACTATAATATATTTTTTAGGTTATTTAAATAAATGAAAAAAATAATTAATAATAATAACAACAACAATAATAATAATAATAATAATAATAATAATAATAATAATAAATATAAGTTTTATTCAATTAAAAATTATTATATTGGATATATAATATCAATAATATTAACAATAATTCCATTTATTACAATAAAATATGAATTTTTAAATAAAATATTTAATATTTATATAGCAATTTTATTTTCATTAATTCAAATAATTATACAATTAAAATTTTTTTTACATGTTAATACTTCTAAACAAGAAAAATTAAATTTTATTACATTAATTTTTACTTTTATGATAATTTTAATACTTATATTTGGTTCTATTTGGATAATGTTTAATTTAAATAAAAATATGTTATTAAATTAATTTTAATAATTTTAAAAAATATTTTATATTTTAAATAAAATTTAAAAAAATATTTTAAAATATTTTTTAAAATTAATATGAAATATAATAATTTAATTAAAATTTTAAATAAAAGACTATTAATAAATCAAATCACAAAAGAAGAAGAAATTAAAAAAATATTATTTAAAAAAAAAATAGCACTATATTGTGGTTTTGATCCAACAGCTGATAGTTTACATTTAGGTCATTTATTACCAATTATATTATTAAAAAGATTTCAATTATTAGGACATAAACCTATAATATTAATAGGTGGTGCAACTAGTTTAATTGGTGATCCAAGTTTTAAATTAAATGAACGTAAATTAAATAATAAAAATGATATTAAGATATGGTCAAAAAAAATTGAAAATCAAATTAAATATTTTTTAGATTTTAATTATGATTTTAATAATGCAATTATAATAAATAATTATAAATGGTATAAAAAAATAAATATTTTATATTTTTTACGTAATATTGGTAAATATTTTTATATAAATAAAATGATTAAAAAAGATTTTGTTAAACAAAGATTAAATTTTGAAGATAAAAGTATTTCTTTTACTGAATTTTCATATAATTTATTACAAAGTTATGATTTTTTAAAATTATATAAAAAATATAAAGTAATATTACAAATTGGAGGTTCTGATCAATGGGGTAATATTGTTTCTGGTATTGATTTAATATATCGTATTTATAAAAAAAAAGTTTTTGGTTTAACTTCACCTATTATAAAACAATCAAATGGTATTAAATTTGGTAAAACAGAAAAAAAAACTATATGGTTATCTAAAAAAAAAACTAGTCCTTATAAATTTTATCAATTTTGGATTAATGTAAGTGATAAAGATGTTTATAATTTTTTAAAAATTTTTACATTTATAAATATTAAAAAAATTGATAAATTAGAAAAAGAAGAAAAAAAAAATACAAAAAAACCAAAAGCACAATATATATTAGCTAAAGAAATTACAAGATTAGTACATGGTAAAAAAGAATTAAATATTGCATTACGTATTACAAAAAATTTATTTAAAGATTGTTATAATAATTTAACAAAATTTGATTTTTTACAACTAGAATTAAATATACCTACAATATCATTTTATATTAATGTTAGTTTAAAAAAATCAATTATAAAAGCAGGTTTTGTAAATTCTTATAGTAAAGCTTATAAAATTATAAAATCTAATTCAATTAGTATTAATAATATTAAACAATCTAATCCTGAATATATATTTAATAAAAAAGATCGTTTATATAATTATTATACTATAATTAAAAAAGGGAAAAAAAATTTTTGTTTAATTTTATGGAAAAATTTTTAAATATTTTAAAATAATTTAATTATAAATTATTTTAAAATATGTTTTTTTTTAATTCTTTTAAATAACATTTTAAATTTTTTAATTTTATGTCCTAACATAGGTTTTTTAATTCCATTCCAAGTTAATTTTATATTTAAAAATTTTTCAGAATTTAAAATAAAATTTGGAATAATAGGTTTTAAATAAGTAATTAAAATTTTAAATAAATTTATACACATTGAACAAATTTTATGTAAATTATCATATTTTTTAATTTTAAATAATAACCAAGGTTTTTTAATATTTATATAAATATTAGCTAAATCAACTAATTTTATTACTATACGTATTATAGAACTAATTTTCATATTTAAATATAATTTTGAAATTTTTTTTGATTCTTTTATAAAAATTTGATATATTTTTGAATTTTTAAAATTATTTGATAATTTATTAAAGAAATATTTATTTATAAAAGAAGAACTTCTAGATGCTAAATTTGCTAATTTATTAACAATATCTGTATTAATACATTTTAAAAAATCATTAATATTAAAATTTATATCATTTATAGAATTAGAAATTTTACTTGCATAATAATAACGTAAACAATCAGAATTTATATTTTTATAATATGATTTAGCATTAATAAAATTATATTTTGATTTTGACATTTTTATATCATTTATTGTTATATGTCCATGAATAAATAATTTTGTAGGTTTTCTTAATTTTACACCTTCTAACATAGATGGCCAAAATAAACTATGAAAATATATAATATCTTTTCCTATAAAGTGATATAATTCAAAATTAGAATTTTTATACCAAATTTTATCAAAATTTAATTTTTTATTAAAATTACATAATTTTTTAATAATTCCTATATATCCTATTGGTGCATCAAACCAAACATAAAAAAATTTGTTTTTTTCTTTTGGAATTTTAAAACCAAAATATGGTTTATTTCTAGAAATATTCCATGATTTTATTCCATTTTTATACCATTCTAATATTTTATTTAATATTTCATTTTTAATTACTCCAGATTTTATCCAATAATAAATTTTTTTTTTTAATAAAATTAAATTTAAAAAATAATGTTTAGAATTTTTAATAATAGGTTTTATTCCTGTTATTACAGATTTTGGATTTATTAATTCTGTTGACTTATAAAAATTTCCACATATTATACAATTATCTCCATATTGATCATATGAATAACATTTTGGACAAATACCTATAACATAACGATCTGGTAAAAAAAATTTTTTTTTTTTATCATATAATTGATTATAATTTTTTTTTTTAATAAATCCATTATGTTTAAGTTTTTTAAAAAAAAAATTTATCAATTTTTTATTTTCTAAATTATGAGTTAAATAATATTTGTCATATATTATATTAAAATTTTTAAAATCTAATATATGTTCATTATATATTTTTAAAATTATATTTTTAGGTAATTTATTTTCTTTTTTAGATTTTAACATAATTGCAGTACCATGTGCATCATCTGAACATACAAAATATACTTTATTCCCAATTAATCTATTATAACGTACTAAAATGTCAGCTTGAATATGTTCAAATAAATGACCAATATGAATAGAACCATTTGAATATGGAAAAGCACATGTAATAATCATTTTTTTTTTAATTATTTTAATCATATAAATTTAATTTAATTATTTTAATTAATATAAAATTATTTAAAAAATGAAAATAATTAAAAATTTAATTTCAATTTATAAAAAAATTATAAATTATCTATTTAAATTAATAAAAAAAATAATAATAATTTTTATTTTTTTAAAAATTATTTTTTATGTTTTTAATTATTTAATAATATATAAAAATAAAATAATATTAAATTATAATGTTAAAAAAGTTTTACTATTTGATATAAAAGGTATAATAAGTGATGAAAAAAATACAAATAATATAAAAGAAAAAATAAATTACAATTTATTTAAATTTAAAAATACATTATTTGATATAATTAAAATTATACGTTCAGCTAAAAAAAATAAAAATATTACAGGAATAATATTAAAATTAAATAAATTTTTAGGTGCTAATCAAACATCATTAAAATATATAGGTAAAGTATTAAATGAATTTAAAAAAAGTGGTAAACCAATTTTTGCTATTAGTGATAATTATAATAAATCTCAATATTATTTAGCTAGTTTTGCAAATTATATATATATATATCCTAATGGTATATTAAATTTATATGAATTAAATAATGATAAAATTTATTATAAATCTTTATTAAATAAATTAAAAATAAATTGTCATATTTATAGAATAGGAATAGAAAAAACAGCTATTGAGCCTTATATATATGATAAAATGCCTAAAAAAACAAAACATTTAGAAAATAAATTATTAAATAAATTATGGTTAAATTACATTTATGATATATCAAAAAATAGAAAAATTAAATTATATGAAAATCCAAAAAATATTTTAAAATTTATTAAATTTACATTAAAAAAAAAAAATAATAATAAATATAATTTTAATAGAATATTAATAGATAAAATTATTACTAAAAAACAAATTAAAAAGGAATTTATTGATTTTTTTGGTTTAAATAAATATAAAAATAATTATAAATTTATAAGTTTTTATAATTATAAAATTAAAAATATAAATACAAATATAAATAAAAATGAAATAGCAATAATTTTTATAAATGGTAAAATTATAAATTCTAAAAATATATATCAAGTTTCAAGTAGTAAAAAAATAATTAATAAATTAAAAAAAGCAAAATTAAATAATAACATTAAAGCGATAATATTATTTATTAATAGTCCAGGAGGAAGTATTGAAGCTTCTGAAAAAATAAGTTCAGAAATATTAAATATACGTAAATTAGGTAAACCTGTAATTGCATTAATGGGTAATATATGTGCATCAGGTGGATATTGGATATCTACTGCAGCAAATTATATAATTGCTGATAGTAATACAATAACAGGTTCTATAGGTGTATTCACAATAATTAATACTTATGAAAAATTTTTAAATTCATTTGGAATTCATTATGATAGTTCTAATGAATCACCTTTATCAAATTTAAATTTTGTAAAACCATTATCAAAATATTTATCAAAATTAATTGAATTAAATGTAAAAAATGGATATATAAAATTTATAAAATTAATTTGTAAAAGAAGAAATATTGATGTTAAAAAAATTATTCAATTATCACAAGGTAATATATTTTTAGGTGAAGAAGCAAAAAAAAACAAACTTATAGATCAAATTGGAGATTTTGATGATGCAATTAAAAAAATAATTGAATTATCAAAATTAAAATATTGGCATTTAAATTGGATAATATAAAAAAAATATAATTTAATAATTTATTAAAAAAATATAAAATTTTTAATAAAAATTTATATTTTATTTTTAAAAATATTATTTTAATATATTTATAATTAATAAATATATTAAATAATTATTATACTATAAAAATAAGGAAAATATGACTGTAGCAATAATAATTTCAACACATGGTATTGCTGCAAAAGAAATGTTATCAACAACTGAAATGTTAATAGGGAAACAAAAAAATGTAAATTGTATAGATTTTTTATCTGAAGAAAATTCTGAAAATTTATTTTTAAAATATAATAAATCAATAAAATCTTTAAATATAAATAAAGGACTTATTTTTTTAGTTGATATATGGGGTGGAAGTCCTTTTAATATTGCTAGTCGTATTGTAACAAAACATAATAATTATGAAATTATTTCTGGCGTTAATATTCCAATGTTAGTAGAATTATTTTTAGCTAGAGAAGATAATATAACATTTAAAGAATTAATTAATATAGCATATTTAAATGGTAAAAATGGAATAAAATTATTTAAAAATAAATATATTAAAAATAATAAAATAAATAATTTTAAAGAAAATAATAAAATAGAAAAAATTAAAAATAATAATATACATATGAAAATTGTTTTAGCGCGTATTGATGATAGATTAATACATGGTCAAATTGTAACAAGTTGGGTTAAAGAAACAAAAATTGATCGTATTATTGTTATTAGTGATGAAGTTAATAATGATTATATTAGAAAAACTTTATTAAAACAAGTATCACCTCCTGGAATTTCATCACATGTTGTTGGAATTGAAAAATCTATTCGTGTTTGGAATAATATAAAATATTCTAATGATTATGTTATGTTACTTTTTACTAATCCTAGTGATGTTTTAAAAATTGTTGAAAAAGGTATTATAATAAAATCTATAAATATTGGTGGTATGTCATATAAAAAAGGTAAAACTCAAATAAATAATGCAATTTCAGTAGATTCAAAAGATATTGAATCATTTAAAAAATTAAATAATTTAGGTATTGAATTAGAAGTTCGTAAAGTACCTAGTGATAGAAAATTAAAAATTATGGATTTAATAAAGAATATAAATATAAATTAAAATATTTTATATATTTTAAAATAAAATTGGAAAATATATGGAAATTAATAAATTTCAATTTTTTTTATTATTTATTATTTTTTTAATTATTGGTATGGATTCTATATTAGATGAATTTCAATTTCACAGACCTTTAATTGCATGTACATTAATTGGATATATATTAAATGATATTAAAACAGGATTTACAATTGGTGGTACATTAGAAATGATATCATTAGGTTGGATGAATGTTGGAGCTGCCGTTGCTCCTGATGTTGCATTAGCTTCAATTATATCTACTATTTTAGTTATTTTAGGTGGTCAAAAAATTGGTTCTGGTATAGCATTAGCAATTCCAATTGCTGCAACTGGCCAAGTACTTACTATTATTATACGTACTTTTACAATATTTATTCAACATTTAGCTGATAATGCAGCTAAAAAAAATAATTTAAAAATAATTAGTATATTACATATTATTGCATTAATTATGCAAGGTATGAGAATTGCAATACCTTCAATTTTTTTTATATTTTCAATAAAATCTCCTATTATTAATAATATATTAAATTCAATTCCAGAAAGTATTACAACAGGTTTAAATATTTCAGGAGGTATTATTGTTGTTATTGGGTATGCTATGGTAATTAATATGATGAGCGCAAAATATTTAATGCCTTTTTTTTATGCTGGTTTTGTAATAGCTGCTTTTACAAATTTTAATTTAGTAGCATTAGGAATTATTGGTATAGTAATAGCTATTATATATATACAATTAAATCCAAAATATTATAAACATATTTGTGAATATAATAATAAAAACAATAAAAAAGAAATTGATAATGAATTAGATTAAAGGTAATTTTTTTAATGAAAAAAAAACTTACTTTTATAGATATCAATAAAGTTATTATACGTTCAAATTTATTTCAAGGATCATGGAATTTTGAACGTATGCAGGCTTTAGGTTTTTGTTTTACAATTATTCCTGCTATACGTAAATTATATCCTAAAAAATCAAATGAAAGAAAAGAAGTAATTTTAAGACATCTTGAATTTTTTAATACTCATCCATATATTGCAGCTCCTATAATTGGTGTAGTATTAGCATTAGAAGAACAAAAAATTAATGGTGCTAATATTAATCAAGTTGCTATAAACAATGTTAAAATTGGTTTAATGGGTCCTTTAGCAGGAATTGGAGATCCTATTTTTTGGGGTACAATACGTCCAATTTTTTCAGCTTTAGGTGCTGGATTAGCAATGAATGGTAGTTTATTAGGTCCTTTAATTTTTTTTTTTTCTTTTAATTTAATTAGATTAACAACTCGATATTTTGGAATTTTTTATGGATATAAAAAAGGAATTAATATAATAAAAGATATTAGTGATGGAGTATTAAAAAAAATTACTGAAGGTACTTCAATTTTAGGTTTATTTGTTATGGGAGCATTAGTAAACAAATGGACACATATTAATATACCTATTGTAATTTCTAAAATTAAAGATTCTTCTGATAATATTAAAATTACAACATTACAAAATATTTTAGATCAATTAATGCCAGGTTTAATACCTTTATTATTAACATTTTTTTGTATGTGGTTTTTAAAAAAAGTTAATGCACTTTATATAATATTAATATTTTTTTTAATAAGTATAATTAGTTATAAATTAGGTATTTTAGGAATTTAATTATTTATTAAAAAAATTAAATTATTTAATTAATAAAAATATTAATTAAAAAATTTTTAAATTTTTAAAAATATTAAAATTAAAATTTATTATAATATTTTAAAATATATTTTTTTTATATTTTAAATAATATTTTTAAAAATATTAAATTTTATAATAATTTATATTATTAATAATTTTTTTTAAAAATATTTTATATTTTTATTAATTAATTTTTTAAAAAAAAATGTTAAAAACTAAACATAATAAATTAATAATAATTGGTTCTGGCCCAGCTGGTTATACAGCTGCAATATATAGTGCACGTGCAAATTTAAAACCATTATTAATTACTGGTTTAGAAATAGGTGGACAATTAACAACAACTGAAAAAATTGAAAATTGGCCTGGAAATAAAAATAATTTAACAGGAAAAAAATTAATGGAACGTATGAAAAAACATGCAGAAAAATTTAATACTAATATTATTTTTGATTATATTAAAGATACTAATTTAAAAAATAATCCATTTATTTTATTTGGTGAATATTATAAATATTCTTGTGATTCATTAATAATAGCAACTGGTGCAACAGCTAAATATTTAAATATTCCTTCTGAAACTAATTTTAAAGGAAAAGGGGTTTCTACTTGTGCAACATGTGATGGATTTATATATAAAAATAAAACAGTAGTTGTAGTAGGAGGAGGTAATACTGCAATTGAAGAAACATTATATTTATCAAATATTGCTAAAAAAGTTTATTTAATTCACCGTAGTGAAAAATTTAAAGCAGAAAAAATTTTAATTAATAGACTTAAAGAAAAACAAAAAAAAAAAAATATTTTTATATATACTAATTATATTGTAGAAGAAATTTATGGTAATAAAACAGGAGTAACAGGGATAATAATAAAAAATATTAAAAATAAAATTTTAAAAAATTTTTTAGTTGATGGAATTTTTATAGCAATAGGTCATAAACCAAATACAGATATTTTTAAAAATCAATTAAATTTAATAAATGGATTTATAAAAGTTAAAAATACAGAATTTAATAAAACTCAAACAAATATTTCTGGAATATTTGCTGCAGGTGATGTTATGGATCAATATTATAGACAAGCAATAACTTCTGCAGCTACTGGATGTATGGCAGCAATAGATGCTGAAAAATATCTTGAAAATATTTTATAATTTTTTTTAAAATTAATTAAAAAAAAAAATATATTTTTTATATTTTAAATTTTTTAAAATAAAAAAGGAAATAATATTAAAAATAAAAAAAAAATAACTTTTAATAATATAAATGATAAAATAAAAGCAGATAAAATTAGATTAAATGATAGTAATGGAAAATTTATTGGAATATTTAATTTAAAAGATGCTTTAATTAAATCAAAAGAAAAAAAACTTGATTTAGTAGAAATTAATTCTAATTTTAATCCTCCAATTTGTAAATTAATGGATTATAATAAATATATGTATAAAAAAAAAAAATTAGTTAAAAAAAATAAAAAGAAACAAAAAATAATACAAATTAAAGAAATTAATTTTAGACCAGTAACTAATAGTAATGATTATAATATAAAAATTAAAAAAATTATTAATTTTTTAAAAAAAGGTAATAAAATTAAAATTTCTTTAAAGTTCAAAGGTAGAGAAATTAATCATAAACATTTAGGTATTGAAATTTTAAACCGTATTAAAAAAAATATTAATGAAAATTTAAATATAGTAAATATTGATTTTTTATCAAAAGAAATTGAAAATCGTCAAATGATAATGATAATTTCTTTTAAAAATAATAAAAATTAAAATTTTTTAAAATAAATTTTAAAATGTTAAAAATAAAAACTATTAGAAGTGCTTATAAACGTTTTAAAAAAAGAAATAATAATTTTAAAAAAAAAAAAGCTAATCTTAAACATATACTTACAAAAAAAACTTCAAAACGTAAACGACATTTACGTATTAAAAATACGGTTTCAAAAAAAGATTTATTTTCAATAAATTCATGTTTACCATATTTATAATTTTTTATAAAATAAATTTTTATAATAATAAGGAAATTTAATGACACGTGTAAAACGTGGTGTTATATCACATTCAAGACATAAAAAATATATTAAACAAGCAAAAGGATATTATGGTGCTAGATCTAGAGTATATAGAGTAGTTAATCAAGCAATTATTAAATCTGGACAATATTCATATCGTGATAGAAGACAATGTAAAAGAATATTTCGTAGATTATGGATAATAAGAATTAATGCAGCTGTTAAAAAATATATTTCATATAGTAAATTTATTAATGGATTAAAAAAATTATCAATAAATATTAATCGTAAAATACTTTCTGAAATTGCAATTTTTGATAAAAAAACTTTTTTAATATTAATTGAAAGAGTAAAAAAAATAATTAATATTTTAAAAAATTAATATAAATCGGCGAGGGAGGATTTGAACCTCCGACCCACTAGTCCCAAACCAGTTACGCTACCAAGCTGCGCTACTCACCGTTTTATATATTTAATTAATATTAACAAATTAATAAGGTGGCTAATGGGAATTGAACCCATGACATCTGGAACCACAATCCAGTACTCTACCAACTGAGTTATAGCCACCAATAAAATTATTATTATATAAATAAAAATTAATCAATTTTTAATTTTTTTTAAAATTATTTGTTAGATCAGTAATTGTGCCTAAATATAGTTCTGATGCTAATTTAATAGATTCATTTAATGTTGGATGTGCATGAATAGTTAAAGCAATATCTTCGGCATAACTTCCCATTTCTATAGCTAAACTAATTTCACCTAATAATTCTCCACCGTGAGTTCCAATAATTATTCCACCAATTATTCTATTTGTTTTACTTTCAAAAATTAATTTTGTAATACCTTCATGAGAATCTGAAATAATTGCACGACCTAAAACTGACCATGGAAATACAGAAACTTTATATTTTATATTTTTTTTTTTAGCTATTTTTTCTGTTATTCCAACCCATGCAACTTCTGGATCTGTATAAATTATTGAAGGAATATTTTTTTTTTCAAATATAATTTTTTTATTTCCAGAAATTACTGATGCTACAATATGTCCTTCTTGTATTCCTTTATGAGCTAACATAGGCTGTCCTGTTACATCTCCAATTGCAAAAATATTTTTAATATTAGTTTTTAATTGATTATTAACTAATATAAAACCATTTTTATCTGTTTTAATACCAATTTCATTAATATTTATATTATCTGTATTAGGTTTACGACCAATTGCAATTAATATTTTATTATATATTTTTTTTTTAATATATTCTTTGTTATTAATTTCAACATAAGCTAAATTATTTATAATTTTAATTTCTTTAATAGTAGTATTTAACATTATTTTACTTTTTTTACAAATAATATTATATAAAATTTTTGCAATATCATTATCAATTTCAGGAATTATTTGATCATTTAATTCAATTATATCTACTTTTGAACCTAATGAACTATATATGTAAGCCATTTCTAAACCAATTATTCCACATCCTATAATTAATAATTTTGATGGTATTTCTAATAATTTTAACGCATCATTTGAATCCCAAATAATTGAATTTTTTTTTTTATAAAATGGTAATTTAATAGGTCTTGAACCAGTTGCAATAATTGCATAATCAAAATTAATTATAATTTTTTTATCATTTTTTTTAATAATTATTGAATTTATATTTTTAAATTTTGCAATTCCATTAATAATTTTAATATTTCGAATTTTAGATAAATTTAAAATACCTAAATTTAATTTTTTAATTATATTATTTTTCCATTCACATATTTTATTTATATTATTTTTGAATTCACATAATATAATACCTTTTTTAGATAATTTTTTAATTTCTTCAATAATTTTTGATATATATAATAAAAATTTTGAAGGTATACATCCAACATTTAAACATACACCTCCTAAATTTAAATATTTTTCTATTAAAATAGTTTTAAAACCTAAATCAGCACAACGAAAGGCTGATGAATAACCTGCTGGACCTGATCCTATTACCACAACTTGAGTTTTTATTAAATTATTCATTTTATTTTATTTATATTAATTATATTAATAAAAATATCTAAATAAATTATTTTAAATATTAATAAAATATTATAATTATAAGTATTTATAAATTCATTTAAAGTTATAACTATTATATAAATATTAAAAAATAAAATTAAATTTAAAATGGATATAATGAATAAAAAAATTAGAAATATAGCTATTATAGCACATATTGATCATGGTAAAACAACTTTAATAGATAAATTATTACAACAAACTGGAATGATTAAAGAAAACAATTTTAATAAAAGAGTTATGGATTCTAATGAATTAGAAAAAGAACGTGGTATTACTATTATTTCTAAAAATACTTCTATATTATGGAATGGATATCGTATAAATATTATTGATACTCCAGGACATGCAGATTTTGGAGGTGAAGTTGAACGAATTATGTCAATGGTTGATGCAGCAATTTTAATTGTTGATGCTCTAGAAGGACCTATGCCACAAACTCGTTTTGTAACAAATAAAGCTCTTTTAAATGGTTTAAAAATAATACTTGTTATTAATAAAATAGATAGATTTGGAGCACGTCCTGATTGGGTATTAAATAAAACTTTTGATTTATTTGTTAATTTAAATGCTAGTGATGAACAATTAGATTTTCCAATTATTTATACATCTGCTATTAATGGTTCTTCTGGTACTGATTATAAAAAAATGGAAAATAATATGATACCATTATTAAAAACAATTATAAAAAATGTTAAACCACCTATAAATAATATTAATAAAAAATTTAGAATGCAAATTTCTCAATTAGAATATAATAATTATTTAGGTACTATAGGTATTGGAAGAATTAAAAGTGGAAAAATATATTTAAACAAACCAATTATTGTAATTAATAAAAAAGGAATTATAAGAAACGAAAAAATATTAAAAATACTTATTTATTTAGGTTTAGAACGTATTGAAGTAAAATCTGCAAATTCAGGTGATATAGTAGCAATTTCTGGTATAGGAAAACTTAATATTTCTGATACTATATGTGATATAGATAATATTAAACCAATTCAACCACTTTATGTTGAAGAACCTACTATAACTATGTTTTTTAACGTAAATGATTCACCTTTTAGTGGTAAAGAAGGAAAATATGTAACTTCAAGACAAATATTAAAACGTTTAAAAAAAGAAACATTAAATAATGTATCATTAAAAATAGAAGAAACAAAAGATACTAATATTTTTTGTGTTTCTGGACGTGGTGAATTACATTTATCAATTTTAATTGAAAATATGAGAAGAGAAGGTTTTGAATTATCTGTATCTAGACCTACTATTATAACAAAAAAAATAAATAATATTATTAAAGAACCATATGAAAATTTAATATTAGATATAAAAAAACAATATCAAGGAATAATTATAAAAATTTTAGGTAAAAAAAAAGGAATTTTAAAAAATATAATACAATATACTAAAGAATTAGTTAGATTAGAATATTTAATTTCATCTAATAATTTAATAGGTTTTAGATCTGATTTTATAACTTTAACAAATGGTACAGGATTAATACATTCTGCGTTTAGTCATTATGATAATATTTGTGAAAAAATAATAAATAAAAGATCTAATGGTGTATTAATATCTAATAATCAAGGTAAAGCTGTTGCTTTTGCATTATTTAATTTACAAAATCGTGGTAAATTATTTATAAATCATGGAGAAAAAGTTTATGAAGGACAAATAATTGGTATAAGTTCTCGTCCAAATGATTTGACTGTAAATTGTATTACAGGAAAAAAATTAACAAATTTACGTGCATCTGGTTCAGATGATGCTATTACATTAATTTCACCTATTAAAATGACTTTAGAAAAAGCACTCCAATTTATTGAAAATGACGAATTAATTGAAATAACTCCTAAATCTATTAGAATACGTAAAAAATATTTAAAAGAAAATGAAAGAAAACGTATAAATCGTAATTTTAACAAAATTAAAAATAATATTTAATTTTAAATTATAACTTTTAATATTTAATATTTAATAATTAATAATATTTAATATTATTATTTTTAATTATTTTTTTTTAAAATTAAATATTTAAAATATTTTATTTTTTTTAAAATTAAAAAATATTTATTTTTAAATTATTATTAATTTATTTATTAATTATATTTAAAAAAAATGAATGATAAAGTTCTTGCAAAAAAATGGAGACCAAATTTTTTTAAAGAAGTAATAGGACAAAATCATGTAATTATATCTTTAATAAATAGTTTTTTATTAAATCGTTTACATCATGCTTATATTTTTTATGGTATAAGAGGTGTTGGAAAAACTACAATTGCTAGATTATTAGCAAAAAGTTTAAATTGTAAAAATAATATTTTATATAAATCGTGTGGTACATGTAATAATTGTAAACAAATTGATAAAGGTGATTTTATTGATCTCATTGAAATTGATGCTGCTTCAAAAACTAAAATAGAAGATACACGTGAATTGTTAGAAAATATATATTATACTCCTATTCAAGGTAATTATAAAATTTATATTATAGATGAATTTCATATGCTTTCAAAAGGTAGTTTTAATGTTTTATTAAAAACACTAGAAGAACCTCCAAAACATGTAAAATTTTTATTAGCAACAACTGAAATTAATAAAATACCTGAAACAATTTTATCACGTTGTTTTAAATTTCATTTAAATACAATAAATAAAAAATTAATTTATAATCAATTAAAAAAAATTTTAAAATTTGAAAAAATTAAATTTGATCATGATTCATTAAAAATTATATCATCTGCTGCAAATGGTAGTATGAGAGATGCTTTAACGTTAACTGATCAAGCAATTGCAATGGGAAATGGTATAATAAATTATAATATAGTAAATAATATGTTAGGATATTTAGATAATGAAAATTTTATATATTTATTAGAATTAATTTATAAAAATGATGGAAATAAAATTATAGAAAAAATTTCACAATTACATTTAATTAATATAGATTGGGATTATTTATTAATTGAAATTTTAATGTTATTACATAATTTATATATTATAAAAATAATAAATAAAAATATTATTGATGAAAAATATATAAATATTAAAAATCGTTTATTAAAATTATCAAAAAATTTTTCTAAAAATGAAATTAAAAAATATTATCAATATTTTATAAATGGAAGAAAAAATTTAATATATTCACCAAATAAGAAGATAGGTATTGAAATTATTTTTTTAAATATATTATTTAAAAAACAAAAAAATAAAAAAAACCATATTTTTAAAAAAGTTTTATTATTAGAATATAAAAAATCTTTTTTCTTTTTAAATATAAATATTATTAAAAAATGTATAAATAATTTAATTATTATAAATCAAAATTTAAATAAAAATAAAAAAATATTTTTAAAAAAAAATTTATTTTTAATTAAAAAAAATTATTTTTGAAAATAATCAATTATTAATTAATATAATAAATTTTAATATTAATAAAATATTATTTAATAATATTATAAATAATTATTTTAATATAAAAAATTATAATAAAATATGTAATATTAAAAAAAAAAAAATAGAAAAATTTTTAATATTTAAAAAAAAAAAAATTAAATTATTAATTTTTAATATTTTTTAAATTTTAAATAATTTAAGTTCATTTTTAATTTCTTTAATATTTATTTTATAATTTTTTTCTTTAAAAATAGCTGTTCCAATAACAAAAATATTTGCACCAGATTTAGCAACTTTTAAAATATTATTTTTATTTATACCACCATCAACTTCTAAATCTATATTATAACCATTTTTATCTATTATTTTTTTAACATCTTTAATTTTATTATAAATATTTTTAATAAATAATTGTCCACCATAACCAGGATTAACAGACATTAAAATTATTACATCAATTTTATTTATAATATATTTTAAACAACTTAAAGGTGTTGCAGGATTTAAAACAATTCCAACTTTACAATTATATTTTTTTATTATTTCTATAGTTCTATCAATATGATTTGTAGTTTCAGGATGAAAAGAAATAATATTTGCACCTGCTTCAGCAAATTCTGGTATTATTCTATCAACAGGTTTTATCATTAAATGAACATCCATAATTGATTTTATTCCATAATTTCTTAAAGATTTACATATAATAGGACCAAATGTTAAATTTTTAACATAATGATTATCCATTACATCAATATGAATCATATCAACTCCAGATTTTAATACTTTTTTAACATCTTTTCCTAATTTTGAAAAATCTGCAGATAATATAGAAGAAGAAATTAAAAATTTTCTCATTTTTCCTTATTAAAATATATTTTATTTTTATTTAATATTTTATAAATAAAAAATAAATATATTTAAATATTTATTAATTTTAATAATTATATTTAAATTAATAAATTTTTTTAAAAATAAATAATTATTTAATAATATTAAATATATTCAATTTTTAAAATTTTATATTTAGTAATTTCAATTGGAGTTTTTATATATAAAATATCATTTACTTTATTTCCTAATAAACCCTTACCTATAGGTGAATTTATAGAAATTAAATTATTTACAATATCTGATTCATTATTGCAAACTATGCGATATTTAAATTTATTATTATTTTTTAAATTTAAAATAGTTACTGTTGAACCAAAAGTTACTTTTTTAGTATTTTTTATTTTAGTAATATCTAAAATTTGTGAATTTAATAATTTTAATTCAAGATCTTTAATTTTTTTTTCAATTAAATTTTGTTGTTCACGTGCGGCATGATATTCATAATTTTCTTTTAAATCTCCATATTCTCTAGCTTTAATAATTTCTTTAATTATTTTTGGACGTTTAATATTTTTTAAATTATTTAATTCTTTTTTAATTTTTTTATAACCTGAAATTGTTATTAATATTTTTTTCATTTTATTATTTTAAATTTATTTAATATTTTAAAATTTTAAAATGTTTATTATTATTTTTTTTATTAATTAATATTAATTTTTATAAAAAATTTTTAAATATTTTTTTAATAAAATTTAAAATATTTAAAAATATTAATTTAAATTAAAAGGAAATTATGTATAATTTATTAATTTATATTTTTTTAATAATTTCATTTATTATTAATATTTTAATAATTTTTCAAAAGCCTTCAAATGATAAATCAAATATATTAAATAATTGTAAAAATAATACAAATAAAATAATTATATTTTTAACTATTATATTTTTTCTTTTAAATTTATTAATATCAAATATTAATATTAAAAAATTTGAAAAACATAAAACATATCAAAATAATGAAAAAATAATTAATTTAAACAATAAATAAATAATTTTAATTTTTAAAAAAATAAAATTATTAAAAATTTTTATATTTTAAATATATTATTAAATATAAATACAAATTAAAATGGAAAAAAATATAATAATAAATAAAAAAAATAATAAAAAATTAAAAATAATTGAAAAAAAAAATATAAGTAAATATATAGAAAAATATAAAAAACATAATTTTAATATTATTATATTATATAAATATATTACATTATTAAAATTATCAAACATAATTAATTTTAAATATTTTAAATTATTAAAAAAAATAATAAAATTAAAAAAAATTATATTAAATGAAGAAATAATTAAAAGTAATATAATTTATTTAATTTTAAAAAAAAACAGTAATAAAATTTTTTTATATAAAAAAAAAAAAGAAAAAAAAAAAATTAAAAAAAAAAACCCAATTGTTACAATAATGGGACATGTTAATCATGGTAAGACATCATTATTAGATTATATTAGATCGACAAATATAGTATCAAAAGAATCTGGAAATATAACTCAACATATTGGAATATATAATATTAAAACAAAAAATGGTTTTATTACTTTTTTAGATACTCCAGGACATGAAATATTTAATTCTATGCGTAAAAAAGGTATTAAAAATACTGATATTATAGTTTTAGTAATTGCAGTTGATGATGGAATTATGCCACAAACAATTGAAACAATTGAATATTCAAAAAAATTTAAAATTCCTTTAATAATTGCATTAAATAAAATAGATAAAAAAAATTTAAATTTAAATATTATAAAAGAAGAATTAACTAAATATAAAATTATATCTGAAGAATGGGGAGGAGAAACTCAATTTGTTAATATTTCAGCAAAAACAGGAAAGGGTGTAAATAAATTAATTAATTCAATTTTATTAGAATCAGAAATATTAGAAATAAAAAAAAATAAAGATAATAATCCTAATGGAATAGTTATTGAATCTTATTACGATAAAGGTTCTAGACCTATTATTATATTATTATTAAAAAAAGGTATTATATATAAAAATGATATTATAATATATAATTTTAAATTTGAAAAAATAAAATTAATAAGAAATATTTTTGGTAAAAATATAAATATAGCATTACCATCTATGACAATTGAAATTATAGGATTAAGTTTTGTTCCTAAAATAGGAGATAAATTATATTTTTTAAATAATAAAAATAATTTAAATAAATTTTTAAATAAAAATATAATTAATAATGAAGAAAATAAAATAGAAAAAGTTAATGAAGAAAATAAAATAGAAATAGTTAATGAAGAAAATAAAATAAAAAAAGTTAATGAAATTAATAAAAATATTAATATAAATAAAAAAAAAATATTTAAAATAAATATTATTATAAAATCTGATGTATTAGGAACTTGTGAAGTAATTAAAAATGAATTATTAAAATTATCTAATGATATAATTAAAATTAATATTATAAATTTAAGTATAAATAATATAAATGAAAATGATTTAATATTAGCATTAAATAATAAAGCAATTATTTTATGTTTTAATATAAATAAAGAAAATTTATTATGTAAATTAAATAAATTTAAAAATTTAGATATTCGTTATTATTCAATAATATACAAATTAATTAAAGATGTTAAAAAAATAATTATTAATTTATCTTCTGAACATAATATAAAACAAATTGGTTCTGCTAATATATGTAGTATATTTAAAATTGAAAATTTAGGCAATGTAGCAGGTTGTATAATAACAAATGGAACAATTAAAAAAAATAATAAAATTAAAATTTTACGTAATAATAAAATAATATTTAAAGGTATAATAAATTCATTAAAACATTTTAAAAAAAATATTAAAGAAGTTAAAATTGGTACAGAATGCGGTATATATATAAAAAATTTTGATAAATTTAAAATTAAAGATAAAATTGAAGTATATAATTAATTAAATAATTATATAAAATAAATTTAAAATAATGATTAAAAGAAAAACTAATCGTATTAAAAAAATAGAACAACAAATATATAAAGAAATTTCTATTATATTACAACAAAAAAATAAAAATTCTAATTCTATTATAACTATTACAAAAGTAATTATTTCTAAAAATTTAATGTATGCTAAAATTTATGTTACAATATTAAATTGTATTTTAAAAAATAAAAAAAAAATTTTTGAAGAAAGACAAATTAAAAAATTACAATTATTTTCTAAAAAAATACGTTATTTATTAAGTAAACATATAAAATTACGTTTTATACCAAATTTAATTTTTATTTATGATAGATCATTAAAAGATAGTTTATATATAACTTCATTATTAAATAAAACAAATTAAATTTTTAAACATATTAAATATTTAAAAATTAAAATTTAAATAATTTTTTATTATTAACAAATATAAAATTATACAAGGAAATAATGTTTATTAAAAAAATATCTTTTAAAAAAAAAAATATTGATAATTCAATAAAACAAATAAATATATTTAATAAAAAAATTAAAAAATTAAAAAAACATTTTTTAATTAATAAAAAAGATAAACATAGTCTTGTTGGTTTATCAAGAATTATATCTAAAAAAAAAAAATTATTAAAATATTTTAAAAAAAAAAAATTTTTAAAATTATAATAAAATAAATTTAAAATAATTTATTTATAAAATAGTTTAATTAATAATAAATAATTATATTAAATATTTAAATTAACAGGATAATAATTTTGATTAAATCTTACATTTTAGAATTTAAATATGGTGAAAATAATGTTAAATTAAAAACAGGTTTAATAGCAAGACAAGCAAATTCTTCTGTAATTGTTGATATTGATGATACTGTAGTTTTAGCAACTGTTGTTGTAAGTAAAGAAGTGAATAATAATTACAATTTTTTACCTTTATCTATTAATTATCAAGAAAGATCATATGCTGCAGGTAAAATTCCAGGTAGTTTTTTTAGGCGTGAAGGACGCCCAAATGAAAGAGAAATTTTAATTTCTCGTTTAATTGATCGTTCTATTAGACCTCTTTTTCCAAAAAATTTTAATAATGAAATTCAAATTAATGTAATAGTTATGTCATTAAATCCACAAATTAATCCAGATATTGTTTCAATAATTGCTGTTTCAACAGCTTTATCTTTATCTGATATACCATTTCTTGGTCCTATTGGAGTTTCTCGAATAGGATATATAAATAATAATTTTATATTAAATCCAACTATTAAACAATTAAAAAATAGTAATTTAAATTTAATTATTGCAAGTACTTATGAATCAATTATAATGATTGAATCAGAATCTAATTTAATAAATGAAAAAATATTATTAAATGCAATTTCTTTTGGTCATAAAAAACAACAAATTGTTATAAAAAATATAAATAAATTTATAAAAAGAAAAAAAATTAAAAAAAAAAAATATAAAAATAATAAAATAAATGATTTTTTAATTAATGAAGTATCAAATTTATCTAAAAATTCTTTAATTGAAATATATAATATAAAAAATAAAAATGAACGTATATTAAAACTTAATAAAAATAAAGAAGAAGTAATAAATAAAATTATTTTAAATAATGAATCAATTAAAAAAAATGATATTGAAAATATATATATAGATTTAGAAAAAAAAATTTTAAGAGATAAAATAATTAATACAAATAAAAGAATTGATGGTCGTAAAATAGATGAAATTAGAAATATAGATATACATATAAATTATTTACCTCGTACTCATGGTTCTGCTTTGTTTACAAGAGGTGATACTCAATCTTTAGTAACTGTTACATTAGGTACAACAAAAGATGCACAAAATTTAGATGAATTAATATGTGAAAAAACAAATAATTTTATATTTCATTATAATTTTCCAGCATTTTCTGTAGGAGAAATTGGTTTATTATCTATTCCTAAAAGAAGAGAAATTGGACATGGACAATTAGCAAAAAAATCATTATTACCTACAATGCCAACATATAAAAAATTTCCTTATATTATACGTATTGTTTCAGAAATTACTGAATCAAACGGTTCTTCTTCAATGGCATCAGTTTGTGGTGCTTCTTTAGCTCTTATGGATGCTGGTGTTCCAATTAATTTTCATATTGCAGGTATTGCAATGGGATTAATTAAAAATAATAAAGATTTTATAATTTTAACTGATATAATAGGTGAAGAAGATAATTTAGGAGATATGGATTTTAAAGTTTCTGGTAGTTATGATGGTATTTCATCTTTACAAATTGACACTAAATCACAAGGTATAAATGAAAAAATAATTGAATTAACTTTAAAACAAGCAAAAATTGCAAGATTACATATTTTAAATAAAATGAAAAAAATAATAAATATACCTAAAAAAGAAATTTCAAAATTTGCTCCAAAAATTAATATAATAAAAATTAATAAAAATAAAATTAAAGATTTAATTGGAAAAGGTGGAAATATAATTCGTAACCTTACTGAAGAAACTGATACAATTATTGAAATTGAAAATGATGGTATTATAAAAATTTCTTCAAATGATATAAAAAAAATTAATCTTGCTATTCAAAAAATAAATATTATAACTAAAGATATTGAAATAGGAAATATTTATAAAGGTAAAGTTACACGTATTTTAGATTTTGGAGCATTTTTGATTATTAATAATTATAAAGAAGGTTTATTACATATTTCTCAAATTTCTAATAAAAAAGTAAATAGAATAACAGATTATTTAAAAATAGGGCAAGAAATTAATGTTAAAGTAATAGAAATAGATAAACAAGGTAAAATAAGATTAAGTATTAAAGATATATTAAAAAAATAAATTATATTTAAAAAAAATATATAAATAAAATTAATAAAAAAAAATATTTATTTTATTTTTTTAATAAAATTCATAATTTTACTACATAATTTTTTTATTTTTTCATTTTTAAAACATGAAATTGTATAATATTTATTTTTCCAATTTATTTTATTTATTACATTTTTAACAATATTATTTATTTTTTTTTTTTCAATAAGATCTATTTTATTAAAAATTAACCAAAATGGTTTTTTTAATAAATTTTTATTATATATTTTTATTTCATTAATAATAATTTTAATATTTTTAATTATATTTGTATTATCTAAAGGTTTTATATCAATTAATAATAATAATAATTTACAACGTTCTATATGTTTTAAAAAATTATATCCTAATCCATTTCCTTTAGAAGAATTTTTAATTAAACCAGGGATATCAACAATAATAAAATGTTCATTTTTTTTAATATATACAAAACCAAGTTTTGGAATAATTGTTGTAAATGGATATATTCCAATTTTATTTTTTGATGATGATATTAAATTAACAAAAGTTGATTTTCCAGCATTAGGTAATCCTATAACTCCAACATCTGCTAATAATAATAATTTAAAATATAAATGTTTTATTTCACCTAATTTTCCAAAAGTTTTTTTATAAGGTGTTCTATTTATTGAAGATTTAAAATGATTATTACCTAATCCTTTATAACCTCCTCTTGCTATTAAAAATTTTTTATTTTTTAAATTCATTTCACATATAAATTCTCCATTAATTTTATTTTTAATAATAGTACCAGTAGGAACATAAATAAATAAATCTTTACCAGTTTTACCAGTACGTAATTTAGATTTTCCATTTTCTCCATTTTTAGCACAAAAAATTTTTTTATAATTTAAATGTGTTAATGTGTTTAAATTTTTATTTATACATAAGTATATATTTCCTCCATTACCTCCATCACCTCCATTAGGACCGCCATACGGTTCATATTTTTCTCTACGAAAACTTATACATCCATCACCTCCTTTACCAGCAATTACTTTAATATATGCTTCATCTATAAATTTCATAATTACTCAAAAAAAATTAAATTAATATTTTTTAAATTTTATTATAAAAAAAATTTTAAATATTAATATTAACAATATTATTATATCTATTTTATCATTTTTAATATTATTAAAATAAAAAATCTATTATTATAAAAAATATATCTTTAATTTTTTGCATTTTTTTTCCTTAATAATTTAATTATTTTTTTATAAAATTAAAAATATTTTAATTTATTTAAAAATAATTAATTGTTTTATTAATTTTTTTTTATTTATATTTAAATTTAATAATTCATTAATATTATTATAAATTATTAATTTAGGTGCATATTTTAAAAAATTTATATTATTAATTTTTTTTTTTATTTTTAAAATGTTACAATTTATTTTTTTAATTTCTTTTTTAATTCTTTTAATTTCAATATTTTTATTAATAAATTTTAAAGGAAATAATAATTCATTTCCATCTATTAATTTAATTAAACAAATAGGTTTTTTTTGATTTTTAGATAATATTTTAATTTTTTTAATATTTGCTATTTTTTTAATAATTTTTTTATTTTTATTAATACGTTTTTTAATATTTTTATTAATATTCCAAAATATTATATTTATTTTTTTATTATATTTTATTAACATTTTTGATCTTA
The DNA here is from genome assembly GCF_047159375.1 of Enterobacterales bacterium endosymbiont of Anomoneura mori. NCBI lineage: Bacteria > Pseudomonadati > Pseudomonadota > Gammaproteobacteria > Enterobacterales > Enterobacterales bacterium endosymbiont of Anomoneura mori. The sequence continues at coordinate 12,770 of NZ_AP031381.1, read as the reverse complement.
TATTTCTTACAGATGAAATTATTTTTTTAATCCATTCTATATCTTCTAAGTCTTTTTTATTATAAATAATATTATTATATTTTGGAAAAGATTTTAACATTATAGAATCTTTTAAATCATTTTTTATTTTTTTTATTTTTTTCCAAATATATTCAGTAATAAATGGTATTATAGGATGTAAAAGTATTAAAATTTTTTCATATATATATAATAAAGTATAATAATTACTATATTTTTCAAATTTGTTTCCATATTTAAAAAATATTTTAGAAAATTCTAAGTACCAATCACAAAATTCATTCCAAAAAAAATTATATAAAATATTTATTGCAATATTAAAACAATAATTATCTAATAAATTACAATATTTTTTAATTATTATATTTAATTTAATTTGAATATAACGATCTATTAAAAAAAAATTAATATTTTCATTTTTTAAATTATAATTATAATCATAATTATAATTATTTTTATAAGTTAATATAAATTTAAATGCATTTAATAATTTATTACAAAAATTTTTACATTTATCTAATTTTTTAAAATCTAAAATTATATTTCTTTTTGTATTTGATAAATTTGATAAAAATAATCTTAAAACATCTGATCCATAAGGTTTTATATTATTAGAAAATTGTTTTTTAGTAAATTTTATTATTTCATAATTTTTTTTTTTAAAAAAATTATTTTTTAATCTTTTTTTAATAATATTTTTTAAATTAATACCTTCAATAATATCTATTGGATCAATAGTATTATTTTCAGATTTTGACATTTTTTTACCTTTAATATCACATATTAAACCAGTAATATAAATAAATTTAAATGGAATTTGAGGATTTCCTAATTTATCATTTATAAAATACATTGTTAACATAATCATTCTAGTTATCCAAAAAAAAATAATATCAAAACCGCTAAAAATTATATTTATTGGATGAAAATTTAATAATTCTTTATTTTTTTTAGGCCATCCTAAACTTACAAAAGTCCATAAACTAGAAGAAAACCATGTATCTAAAACATCATTATCTTGTTTTAATATAGTATTTTTTTTAATCATATATTTAATACGAATTTCTTTTTCATTATTACCAACATAAATATTTTTATTATTATCATACCATGCAGGTATACGATGCCCCCACCATAATTGTCTAGAAATACACCAATCTTGAATATTTTTAATCCATCCAAAAAACATATTTTTATATTTTTTTTGTAAAAAAATTATTTTTTTTTTTTTAATAGCATCTATTACATTTTTAGTTAAGTAATTACTTTTTAAAAACCATTGGTTAGTTAACATTGGTTCAATTATTACCTTTCCTCTATCACTATAAGGTATATTCATTTTACATTTTTCAATTTTATTTAAAAATCCTAATTTTTTTAAATCTAAAATTATTTTTTTTCTAGCTTTAAATCTATTTAAATTTTGAAATTTTTTAGGTATTGAATTTAAATAATTATTACATTTTTTATTACTTTTAATTATTTCAATTTTTTTTCTAATTTTTCCATTATAAGTAAAAATATTAATTATATCTAAATTATTTTTTTTTGCAATTTTATAATCATTAAAATCGTGTCCTGGAGATATTTTAACACATCCAGTACCTTTATTAATTTCTATACTATTATCTGATATAATAGGAATTGAACGATTTATTAATGGAATAATAACTTTTTTCCCTATTAATTTATTATATCTTTTATCTTTAGGATTTACTGCTATTGCAATATCACCGAAAATTGTTTCTGGTCTAGTAGTTGCTATAATTATATATGAATAATTATTTAATATTTTATTTTTTTCTTTTAAAGGATATTTTAAATAATATAAATAACTTTTAATAATTTTATATTTTATTTCTAAATCAGATATTACAGTATTTAATTTTACATCCCAATTAACTAATTTTTTTTTTTTATATATTATTTTTTTTTTATATAATTTAATAAAAACTTTTTTAACAGCTTTAGAAAAATTATTATCCATAGTAAATATTTCATTATTTAAATCAACAGAAATTCCTAAACGTTTTATTTGATTATTTATAATATTAACATTTTTTTTTTTCCATAACCAAGTTTTTTTAATTAAATAATTATTACTATAATTATTTTTTTTATTTTTAAAATTTGTTTTTTTTAATATCATAAGTTGAGTTGCTATTCCAGCATGATCAGTCCCAAATTTTAATAAAACATTTTTACCTTTCATTCTATTATATCTTGCAGTAATATCTATAATTGTTTGTTGTAAAGAATGTCCTAAATGTAAATTCCCAGTAATATTAGGAGGTGGAATAACAATACAAAAATTATTTTTATAATTTTTATTATTTATATTTTTTATTTTAAAATAACCTTTTTTTTCCCAAAAATTATATATTTTTTTTTCTTCTTTATTAAAATTATATAAAATATTATTTTTTTTTTTTTTTATATTCATTAAAATTATTTTATAAAATGTATTTATTTTTATATTAATATTTTCAATAATTTAAAATAAATAATATTAATTATAAAAAAATATTAATATTATTAAAAATTTAAAAATAGTTTTATTAAAATATTTAATAATTTATATGATATATAATTTATTATATTATTTTTATAATATTTAAAAAATTTTAATTTTATTTAGAATTTTTAGATACAATTACCATTGCAGGTCTTAATAAACGATCATGTAAAATATAACCATTTTGCATGATATTAATAACATAATTAGATTTAAATTTATTAGTTATTATTTCACTTATTGCTTGATGTTTAATTGGATCAAATGGTATATTTATTTTATTAATAACTTTAATACCATATTTATTTATTAAACTAATTAATGATTTTAATGTTAATTCTATACCTTCAAATATTTTATTTTTTTTATTATTATTTTTGTTAAATATTTTAACAGCCATCTCTAAATTATCAATAATTAATAATAAATCTTTAGAAAATTTTTCTAAAATAAATTTATATGTTTTTTCAACATCTATTAAAGTACGTTTTTTAAAATTTTCAATTTTTGCTTTATAACGTAAATAATTTTCATATTCTTTTTTTTTAAGATCTTCAATATGTAATTCTAATTTATTAATATGTTTATTTAAATTATCATTATTTTCTTTTTTAAAAGTTTTTTCGTTTATATTTTTAATATTTTCATTTTTTAAATTTTTTTCATTAGATATATTTTTTTTAATATCCATTAATTTTCCTTAAAATAATTTATTATTTTAATAATTTTTTTTATAATTATTTTAACATATTATTAAATTTAAAATATTTATAATAATAAAAATTAATTAATATTTTTATAAAATATGAATTTATATCCATGGCTTAATTCTATTTATAATAAAATTATAACATATTATAAAAAAAAAAAAATTAAAAATACTTTTTTTTTATATAGTTTATCAGGAATTGGTGGTAATATATTATTAAAAAATATTTGTAAATGGTTAATTTGTAAAAATATTAAAAAAAAAAATTGTGGAATTTGTAATAATTGTATATTAATGAATTCAAAAACTCATCCAGATTATTTTTTAATAAATAAAATAAATAATAATAAAAATGATATTAATGAATTTTTTAATAAATTGATTGATTTTATTAATATTTGTGCACAAGAAGAAAACATTAAAGTTATTTATTTACAAAATCCTGAATTATTATCTGAAAATATAATTTATAAATTATTAAAAATTTTTAAAAATTATAAAAAAAATGTTTTTTTTTTAATAAAATGTAATAAATTATCTAATTTATTAATAAATTTTAAAAAAAATTGTTTTTATTTAAATTTAAAAATACCAAATGAAAAAAAAAGTATAAAATGGTTAAATAATAATATTAATAATAATAATATTAATGAAATAAAAACTGCATTATATTTAAATAATGGTGCACCATTATTAGCAAAAAAAATGTTATGTTCAAAATTATGGTTACAAAGAAATAAAATATATAAATTATTATATAATGAAATTTTTAATAAAAAAATATTTTTATTATTAAATATATTAAAATATAAAAATTTAGAACAAATTTTTTTTTGGTTATATACATTATTTATTGATATAATTAAATGGAAACAAAAATGTAAAAATTATATAATTAATAAAGATAAAAAAGAAATAATAAAAAAATTATCTAATATAATAAATTTAATAAAATTATATAATTTTATAAAAAAATTTAGTAAATTTCAATATAAAATTAAAAATAAAAAAGGTATAAATATAGAAATATTATTTATAGAACAAATAATATTATTAAAAAAAATTTTAAATAATTAAATATTTTTAAAATAAAAAATATATATTGATTTTAAAATATATTAAAATTTTAATAAACCATTTAAATATAATATTATATATATATATAATATTTTATTAAAATTATTTAAATTAACAAAATGTTTATTTTTTTATTAAAAATAAACATTTAAAATATATTTTGTTATTTTTAAAATATTTTAAAATAAGAGAAAAAATTGACGAAAAATAATTTTTTTTCAGATAAAAATTTTCCTATAAATTTTGAACAATTTAATTTTTTTAAAAAAAATATAAATTTATATACACCTTTAGAAATTTCATGGTTATCTGGATATTTATGGGGATTAATTAGTAAAAAAAATAATAATAATATTATTAAAAATGATAAAATAACTATTATTTCTTCTTCACAAACAGGTAATGCACATTATTTATCAAAAAAATTATATGATGAATTATTAAAAAAAGAAATTAAAGTTAAATTATTTAATGTAAAAGATTATAAATTTAGAAAAATTTCAGAAGAAAACATATTAATAATAATTACTTCAACTCAAGGAGATGGAGAACCTCCAGAAGAAGCATTTGCTTTTTATAATTATTTACATTCTAAAAAAATTAAACATCTTAAAAATATAAAATACGCTATTTTTGGTTTAGGAGATAAAACATATGAAAAATTTTGTCAAACTTCAAAAGATTTTGATAAAATATTATTTAATTTAGGTGCAAAACGTATAATTGATAGAGTAGATTCAGATATTGAGTTCGAAAAAGTTGCTAGTGATTGGAGAAAAAAAATAATTAAAATTTTAAAAATAAATAAAAATATTAATATCAATAAAAAACATTTATATTCAAAAAAAAATCCTTTTAAAGCTAAAATAATAAGTAAACAAAAAATTACTGGTTTATATTCAAATAAAAATATTCAACATATTGAAATTGATTTATTAAATTCAAAAATTAAATATAATCCTGGTGATGCATTAGGTATAATTCATAAAAATGATCCAAAATTAGTTGATGAAATATTAAAATTATTAAATATTGAATGTAATAAGAAAATTGAATTTAATAATAATTTTTTAACACATAAAGAAATTTTAATTAATAATTTTGAATTATTAAATAATACTATTGATATTGTTGAAAAATATACAAAAATTTCAAATAATAAAAAATTATTAAAATTATTAAAAAATAAAAATAAAATTAAAGAATATGTTAAAAAAACACCTATTATTGAAATGTTATATGAAAAACCTATTAAAATTGAATTTAAAAATTTAATAAAAATTTTACGTCCATTAAAACCTAGATTATATTCAATATCTTCTTCTCAATTAGAAAATGAAAATGAAGTTCATATTACTGTTAATGTTATAAAATATAAAATTAATAATCATATAAGATATGGTAGTGCTTCAAGTTATATATCTAATCGTTTAAATGAAGATGATTATATTAATATTTTTATTCAAGAAAATAAAAATTTTAAATTACCTAAAGATAATAAAACTAATATTATTATGATTGGTGCAGGCACTGGAATAGCGCCTTTTCGTTCTTTTATACAACAAAGAAATTTTGAAAAAGCTACTGGTAAAAATTGGTTATTTTTTGGTAATCAACATTTTACAGAAGATTTTTTATATCAATCAGAATGGCAAAAATATTTTGAAAAAAGTTTAATTAACAAAATAAGTCTTGCTTGGTCAAGAGATCAAAAAAATAAAATATATATTCAAAATAAAATCTTAGAAAATGGTTTAAATTTTTGGAAATGGATAAAAAATGGTTCATATATTTATATATGTGGAGATGCTAATAATATGGCAAAAGATGTTGAAAAAACAATAATTAAAATATTATCTAAATATGGTAAAATGAACTATGAGAAAGCTGATAAATTTTTAATAAATATGCGTTTAAAAGGATATTATCAAAAAGATATATATTAATGATTGATAAAAAAATTTTGAATAAAATAGATAATCATTTAAATGTTGCTGAATATATTAAAAAAAATAGTAATTTTTTACGTGGTACAATATCTGAAGATTTAAATAATAGTTTAACTGGTGGTTTTATTGGTGATAATTATTCTTTAATACGTTTTCATGGTATGTATCAACAAGATGATCGAGATATTAGAAAAGAAAGATTAAAACAAAAATTAGAACCAAGATATTCAATTATGTTAAGATGTAGATTACCTGGAGGTATAATAACAACTAAACAATGGTTAAATATTGAAAAATTTGCTGGGAAACATACAATTTATGGATCTATTAGATTAACTAATAGGCAAACTTTTCAATTACATGGTATTTTGAAAAAAAAATTAAAATCAATACATCAATTATTAAATAAAATTAAATTAGATTCATTAGCTACTGCAAATGATGTTAATCGTAATGTATTATGTACTTCTAATCCAATGAAATCAACAATACATTTAGAAGCATATAAATGGGCAAAAAAAATTTCTGAATATTTATTACCAAAAACTAATGCATATTCTGAAATATGGTTAAATAAAAAAAAACTTTTAACAACTGATATAGAACCAATTTTAGGTTCTACATATTTACCAAGAAAATTTAAAACATCTATATTAATTCCACCTGAAAATGATGTAGATTTACATGCTAATGATTTAAATTTTATTGCTATTTCTGATAATGAAAATAAAAAACTTATAGGATTTAATATACTCATAGGTGGAGGATTATCTATTGAACATGGTAATAAAAAAACATATCCACGTTTATCTACAGAATTAGGATATATTCCTTTATATAAAATTATATCTATAACTAAAGCTATTATAACAACTCAAAGAGATTGGGGTAATAGAATTGATCGTAAAAATGCTAAAACTAGATATACAATTGAAAGAGTAGGGATTAATAAATTTAAAAAAGAAATAGAAAAAAGAGCTAAAATAAAATTTGAAAAAATCAAACCATATATTTTAAAATATAGAGGAGATTATATTGGATGGACAAAAGGAATTAATGGATTATGGAATTTAACAATATTTATTGAAAATGGAAGAATATTAAATTATTCAAAATTTTTAATTAAAAATGGTATAAAAGAAATTGCAAAAATACATAAAGGTAATTTTAGAATTACAGCTAATCAAAATTTAATAATTTCAGATGTATTAGAAAAAGAAAAAAAAAATATTAATAATTTAGCTATTTTTTATGGATTAATTAATAATAATATTTCAAAACAAAGACAAAACTCAATGGCTTGTGTTTCATTTCCTACTTGTCCTTTAGCTATGGCAGAAGCTGAAAGAATTTTACCTGAATTTATTACTAAAATTGAAATAATTATGAATAAAAATAATATTAATAATAATTATATTATTTTTCGTATTTCTGGATGTCCAAATGGTTGTGCAAGAGCATTACTTGCAGAAATAGGATTAATTGGTAAGTCTTTAAATAAATATAATTTATATTTAGGAGGTAATCGTGAAGGTACAAGAATTGCACGTATTTATAAAGAAAATATTAAAGAAAAAGAAATTTTTAAAGAATTAAATAATTTAATTAAATTATGGGCTAAAAATAAAAAAAAAGAAGAAAATTTTGGAGATTTTGTTATAAGAGCTAAAATTGTAAAACCTGTAATAAATTCAGTAAAAGATTTTTGGTTATAATTTTTTAGAAATATTTTATAAATATTAATAATTTTATATAATTTTATAAAATGAAAAAAATTAATTTATCAGAATTAAATAAAAAAAATAATAAAAAAAAAATTATATTATTATCAAAGATAAATAAATATTTAAATAATATAACATCTGAAGAAAGAATAATATGGGCATTAAAAAATTTAAAAAAAAATTTTATTCTTTCTTCAAGCTTTGGAATACAATCTTCAGTTTGTTTACATATGATTACAAAAATAAAACCAAATATAATAATTATTTTAATTGATACAGGATATTTATTTTCTGAAACTTATTTATTTATTGAAGAATTAAAAAAAAAATTAAATTTAAATTTAAAAATATTTCGTTCAAAATATTCAGCTGCTTGGCAAGAGGCACGTTATGGTAAATTATGGAAAAATGGAATAAATGGAATTAATAAATATAATTTAATAAATAAAATTAAACCTATGAATAAAGCAATAAAAAAATTTAAAGTAAAAACTTGGTTTGCAGGATTAAGATATGAACAATCAAAAAGTAGAGAAAAATTAAATATTTTATCTATTCATAATAAAATATTTAAATTTTTACCTATTTTTGATTGGAATAATCGTAAAATTTTTAAATATATTAAAAAAAATAATTTAAAATATCATCCATTAAAAGAAAAAGGTTATTTAAGTATAGGTGATACACATACAACAACAAAATGGATTGTAGGAATGAAAGAAGAAGATACAAGATTTTTTGGATTAAAACGTGAATGCGGAATACATGAATAAAAATATTTAAACCCTGATAATATCAGGGTTTTATTAAATAATAATATTAAAAATATATTTTTTTTATAAAAATATTACATCATATTATTCATGCCACCCATATTACCAATATTATTAATTGGATTTGACATATCTGTTTTATCTTCTTTTGATATATCTGTAATCATACATTCTGTTGTTATCATTAAACCTGCAATTGATGCAGCATATTGTAAAGCAGATCTTGTAACTTTAGTAGGATCTAATATACCCATATTTATAAGATCACCATATTTTTCAGAATATGCATTATAACCATAATTACCTTTTCCTAATTTAACATTATTTAAAACTACAGAAGCTTCTACACCAGTATTTATAACAATTTGGCGTAAAGGTGATTCCATTGCTTTTAAAGCAACTTTTATTCCAACATTTTGGTCTTCGTTATCACCTTTTAATTTATTTATCATACTAGCAGCTCTAATTAATGCAACACCACCACCAGCTACAACACCTTCTTCAACTGCTGCTCTTGTAGCATTTAACGCATCTTCAACTCTTGATTTTTTTTCTTTCATTTCAATTTCAGTAGCTGCACCAACTTTAATAACTGCAACACCTCCAATTAATTTTGCTATACTTTCTTGTAATTTTTCTTTATCATATTCAGAAGTAGTTTCTTTAATTTGTTCTTTAATTTGACAAACACGTGATTTAATTAAATCTTTATCACCAATACCATCAATTATTATTGTGTTTTCTTTATTAATAATAATTTTTTTTGATTGACCTAAATCTCTTAATTTAGTTTTTTCTAATTCCATTCCAATATCTTCAGAAATTAATGTTCCAGCAGTTAAAATAGCAATATCTTGTAACATAGCTTTTTGACGATCACCAAATCCAGGAGCTTTAACAGCAGCAATTTTAACAATTCCTCTAATAGAATTAACTACTAAAGTTGCTAATGCTTCTCCTTCAATATCTTCAGCTATAATTAATAATGGTTTACCAGTTTTAGATACAGATTCTAAAATAGGTAAAATTTCACGAATATTAGAAATTTTTTTATCAACTAACAATATAAAAGGATTTTCTAATTCTATTATACCTTTTTCTTGTTTATTAATAAAATAAGGTGATAAATATCCTCTATCAAATTGCATTCCTTCAACTACATCTAATTTATCTTTTAATCCTGTACCTTCTTCTACTGTTATTACACCTTCTTTACCAACTTTTTCCATAGCTTCAGCTATAAGATTTCCTACTTTTTCATCTGAATTTGCAGATATAGTACCTACTTGAGCAATTGATTTATAATCTGAACATGAAACTGATATTTTTTTTAATGCTTTAACAGCAGCTATTACAGCTTTATCTATACCTCTTTTTAAATCCATTGGATTCATTCCAGAAGCTACAGCTTTTAAACCTTCATTTATAATAGATTGAGCTAATACTGTAGCAGTAGTTGTTCCATCACCTGCAGCATCATTTGATTTAGAAGCAACTTCTTTAACCATTTGAGCACCCATATTTTCAAATTTATCTTCAAGTTCAATTTCTTTTGCTACAGTTACACCATCTTTAGTTATAGATGGAGCACCAAAAGATTTATCAAGTATTACATTTCTTCCTTTAGGACCTAAAGTAACTTTTACTGCATTAGCAAGTAAATTTACACCATGTTGCATTTTTAAACGTGCATCATTACTAAATTTTATTTCTTTAGCTGTCATTTTTATCCTTTTATTTAAAAAATTTTTAATTTTTATTTTTCAATAATTGCTAAAATATCACTTTCTTGTATAATTAATATTTCTTCACCATTTATTTTTTCAGATTTTATATTATATCCATCATTAAATATAACATTATCTCCAATTTTTACATCTAAAGGTCTAATAATACCATTTTCTAAAATTTTTCCTTTACCAACTGCTAAAACTTCACCTCTTGTTGATTTTTCAGTATTTAAACTAGTAAGAACAATACCACCAGAAGATTTTGTTTTATTTTTTTTTCTTTTAATTATAACACGATCATGTAATGGTCTAATATTCATTAATAACTCCTATTTCATTAAAATATTAAATAAAATATTTTTATTATATTTTTTTTAAATATATTTGCAATATTAATAAATTATATATTTTAAATTTATATTTAAGTAATTAAATTTTAAAAAAAATTTTTAAACCAAAATAATATAATTGAAATTGATGCTGGTGTTATTCCAGAAATATTTAAAGATTTTTTAAAAGATTTAGGCTGATATTTATTTAATTTTAATATTACTTCATTTGATAAACCATAAATTTTATAATAATTAAAATTTAATGGTAAAAAAAATTTTTCTTTTTTTTTTTTAATTATTTCTTTTTTTTGATGTTTAATATATCCTTCATATTTTATTTGTACTTCAATTTGTTTATAAATTTGTTTATATATTAAAGAAGGTGAAAATTTTTTAATTGAAGTTAATTTATTATATGTAATTTTTGGTATACATAATAATTTTAAACCATTTTTTTTTTTTTTATTTTTTTTTTTTTTAATAATATATATAAATAAACTTCTAATTCTTTGTTTTTCTTTTTCTATAATATTTTTTTTTTTACAAAAAATTTTCCATCTTATATCATTAATTAAACCAAGTCTTCTGCCTATTGAAGTTAAACGAATATCTGAATTATCTTCTTGTAATTGTAAACGATATTCTGATCTTGAAGTAAAAATTCTATATGGTTCTTTTGTTCCTAAATTTATTAAATCATCAATTAATACACCAATATAAGCAATATTTTTGTTAATTATAAATTTTTTTTTTCCAGAAATATATAAACTTGAATTAATACCAGCAATTATACCTTGTGCTGCTGCTTCTTCATATCCAGTAGTACCATTTATTTGTCCAGCGAAAAATAATCCATTAATATTTTTATTTTCTAATGTTGGTTTTAAATTACGAGGATCTAAATAATCATATTCTACAGCATATCCAGGTTGAATAATTTTTGATTTTTCTAAACCTTTTATTGTTCGTATAAATTTTAATTGTATATTATATGGTAAATTTGTTGAAATACCATTAGGATAGATTATATTACTTATAATTCCTTCAGGTTCTAAAAATATACGATGGGTTTTTTTATTTTTAAATCTTATTATTTTATCTTCAATTGAAGGACAATAACGTGGACCAATTCCTTTAATAATACCATTATAAGATGGACTATATTTAATAAATTTTTTAATTATATCATGAGTTTTTTCATTAGTATTTGTTATATAACATTTAATTTGTTTAGAATTTTCTTTAATATTATTTAAAAAAGAAAAAAAAGGTAAAGGATTATCACCATATTGTTTTTTTAAAATTTTAAAATTTATTGTTCGTTTATCAATACGTGGAGGTGTACCAGTTTTTAAACGATTAATTTTAAATGATAATTTATCAGAAAAAAAAGAAATATAATTTGAAGAATTATTACCTATACGGCCTCCTTTATAATTATTTAATCCAATATGTATTTTACCATTTAAAAAAGTTCCTACACATATAATAATTGATTTAGAATAAATTTTTAAATTCATTTTTATAATTACACCTACTGCACATTTATCTTTTATAATAATTTTTTTAACTGAACTTTGTAAAATTTTAATATTTTTTTCATTATTTAATGCATAAAATATTGTTTTTTTATATAAAATTCTATCTATTTGTGCACGAGTAGATTGAACTGCATAACCTTTACTAGAATTTAATAATTTGAATTGAATTCCAGAAATATCTGATGCTTTTGCCATTATACCTCCAAGTGCATCAATTTCTTTTACTAAATGACTTTTACCTATTCCACCAATTGAAGGATTACATGATAATTCTCCTAAATCATTTTTATCATTTGTTAATAATAAAATTTTTTTTCCCATTCTAGATGATGCTAATGCAGCTTCAACCCCTGAATGTCCTCCACCAACAATTATTATATCAAATTTTTCTGGATAAATCAT